>JALVSV010000182.1 GCA_027024125.1 Methylothermaceae bacterium
TCATTTGCACAGTATGATTACCAAATCGGTCAAGATTCTCCTGCACCCTGTCCAGACGTGACTGAGAAATATCCAATGCAACCAGCTTGCCTACCTCGGAACAGGTTTCCAGAATATGGACCGTTTTGCCCCCTGGAGCGGCACAGACATCCAACACCCGCATTCCTTCCTCAACATTCAACAATGGAGCGGCCAGTTGTGCAGCGCCGTCCTGGACCGACACCCAGCCATTGGCAAACCCTGGCAGTTCTTTGACTCCCACGGGACGTTCCAACACGATGGCGGAGGGCACATGCGCCAGTGGCTGGGCCGGCATTCCGCTGGACTCAAGCAGATTCAGATAGTCATCCCGTTGGTATTGACTCAGGTTCACCCGCAGAACCATCGGTGCCTGGCTATTGTTGGCCGTAAAGATATCTGGCGCCTGCCGCGGCCAGGCACGTTCGATCCTGCGCCCCAGCCATCGAGGATGACTGACCGAAGCCACATCATCCAAATCGGCAGCTGTCTCCAGCTCCTGCCTTCGACGCAAGAAATTTCGCAACAAAGCATTCAATAGCGATTTGGCCCAGCGCTTTCGACCCGCTCCCGCAACCGTCTCAGACACGGCTGCATGAGGCCTGACATCCATATAACAGAGCTGGGTCAGCCCCAACAACGCGAGTGCATGGATCTCTCCATCTTTGATGGGCTTATGAAGTAATTGGGACAGCATGAAGTCCAGCCGGTGATACTGCCGCATACAGGTAAAACACAAGGCCTGAAGAAACCTGCGATCCTGGTCCTCCAGCGGTTCCAGGGCAACAGGAAGCATTTCGTTCATGGATCGCCCCTCCTGAATGACCTGTACCAGAACCCTGGCAGCGACACGACGCATATTGGTCACGACACAGTCACCGTAACCTCAGTCCCAGGCAAGAATGGGCGTTGAGGAAAGCATGGGCATGTTGGCGACGCCCCCCGGGCAGCTGTACTTCCAACAACCTCAGACCTCCCTCGCCTGTCGCCACCTCGAGGTGTTTTTTCGCCTGTATGATGGTTCCAGGCACCTCTTCCGAGGATCGATCCACCACTTCGGCACGCCAGATTCTCAGCACTTGATCTTCAAAATGGGCAAACGCCACCGGCCATGGATTGAAAGCTCTCACCCGCCTTGCCAACTCAGCTGCAGGCAGGCTCCAATCGAGATGAGCCTCCTCCTTGGTGATTTTGGTTGCATAGGTGACTTCAGACTCGTCCTGGGGTACAGGTATGATTGTTCCAGCCTCAAGCATGGCGAGTACTTCGGTCAGTGTTTCCGCACCCAATCTGGCCAACCGGTCATGAAGCTCCCCTGCCGTTTCGGTCGGATGAATGGCAATCGCCCTTTTCAGCAACATTGGCCCCGCATCGAGCGCCTCGACCACCCGCATGATGGTAATACCCGTATTCTGGTCACCTGCCAGAATGGCGCGCTGAATGGGTGCAGCACCCCGCCAGCGTGGCAATAAAGAAGCATGGACGTTGATGGCATCCAGGGTCGGGATGGAGAGAATCTCCGGCGGAAGTATCAATCCATAAGCCGCCACCACCAACAGATCAGGCTGAAAGTGGGCAAATGATGCCACCGCCTCTTCGTTTCTCAGTGTTTGTGGCTGCATCACCGGAATTCGGTGCTTGAGTGCCAGCGTTTTGACAGGACTCTCCTGAAGTCTCCGTCCACGCCCTGCCGGACGATCCGGTTGAGTGTACACAGCAACGACTGTATGCTCGGTGGCCAACAGGGCTTCCAGGCTGGGGACGGCAAACCAGGGCGTACCCGCAAAGACGATACGCATCAGATCACAGCTGCAGCTGGCGTTTTTTCTTTGCTGTGACGTTTGCTTTTGATCAACTTCTTACGGATTCTTTGTCTTTTTAGGGGGGAAAGATAGTCGACGAACAACTTGCCATCCAGATGGTCCATCTCATGCTGGATACAGACCGCCAACAAATCCTCCGCCTCCAGCTCGAAGGATTTGCCATTGCGATCCAGAGCCCGTATTTTGATGCGTTCAGCCCGCTGGACTTTCTCGAATATTCCGGGCACCGAGAGACAACCTTCCTCCCGCTCTTCGAAACCATCCTTAGACAGGATTTCGGGGTTGATCAGGCACAAGGGCTGATCCTTGCCTTCAGACACATCCAGGACGATCACACGCTTGTGCACATTGACCTGGGTGGCAGCGAGGCCAACGCCAGGTGCCTCATACATGGTTTCAAACATGTCATCCACCAAACGCCGAATCGAATCATCCACCGATTCAACGGGCTTTGCCTGCTTGCGCAGTCTTTCATCAGGGAACTCCAAAATTTCCAATAAGGCCATGATTGCTTCCTCGGCAGGTCTTCATCCTGGCATTTTAGCCGAATTGCACTAGACTTTGAACGACAGGATCAGCAGGCAGAGACTGCCTGCTGCCCTCAATGAAATGTACCAACATGTGCTAATACGTGTAAATTAAAGACCCGTCTTTCCAGACAAAGTTTCCTTGCCACCACCCACCAATGCTGGAGGAACCGCCGTCATGCACCGTCTCCGCTTTCTGCTGATCACCGTGATTCTTTGTTGCAGCAGCATGATATCCCAGGCCGAGAATATTTCCCTGGCCCCCAATCACCCCCAGCGCTATACCGTCGTCAAGGGGGATACCCTTTGGGACATCGCTGCCCGTTTTCTGAACAATCCATGGGAGTGGCCGAAAATCTGGAAGGCCAACCCCCAGATCGAAAACCCCCACTGGATCTACCCGGGAGACACCATCGTTCTGGACTATGTGAATGGCAGGCCTCAACTGACCTTGCAGCGTGGTGAAGGGTCCACAGGGACCGAACGGCTCCGGCCTCGAATCCGGACCACACCCGTCGAAGAGGCCATCCCCACCATACCCTACGATGCAGTGCGCCAGTTCCTGACCTCTCCTAAAGTGGTCACCAAAGAGGAAATCAAAAATGCTCCCTATATCGTCAGCCTTGCCAACAATCGTCTGATCGGTGGCACCGGAGACACGATTTATGTCAGGGGGCTCGAGGTCTCTGCAGACGGGTCCGCCATTTCGGGATTCACCGTATTCCGCAAGGACGATGCCCTCAAAGACCCCGAAACCAAAGAAGAATTAGGTTATAACGCCTTGTATGTTGCCGATACCCACCTGGAACGTATGGGGGATCCCGCCACATTGGTCATCGATCGCAGTACCCGTGAGGTCATCGTCGGTGACCGCCTATTGCCAGTCATCGAGGAACAACTGGCTCTGGATTATCATCCAAAGCCTGCCCCAAAAGACATCCGTGGCCACATCATCAAGGTCCTCGACGGAGTCTCACAGATCGGTCAGTACAATCTGGTCGTGATTAATCGGGGCCGGCGCGATGGCCTCGAAAAAGGGGACGTTTTGCGGATATGGCGCCATGGACAGAAGATGCGTGACTGGGTCAAGAAGGGATCATCGAAATGGATCACGCTACCTGATGAAAAAGCGGGGGTATTGATGATCTTCCGCCCATTCGAGCAGGTCAGCTATGGTATCGTCATGAAAGCCACCCTGGCGATTCATATCGGCGATCTGGTGACCACTCCAGAACTTTAGACCCAACTGACTGTGTCCCCATGGCGAACCGCCACAGGCAAACAAGGAATGACACCTGCCGCCACGGATGGCCTTTCAGCCCCCGCATGTATCCAACCACGCTTCGCAACGTCCCCCCATACGCTCGCCCTGAGGATGGAATTTGAATCCCAGCGATTCCCTGCGTCACTGGCTCGCCCTGGCACAAACACCAGGCTTGGGGGCACAGCGCCTGGAACGATTGCTCGAAACCTTCGGGGAACCAGAGGAAATCTTCAACCAGCCGACTGTCCATCTGAGAAACCTGGGACTCGAAGCACGAACCATCGAGGCCATCGCCCACCCTCAATGGGACAGGGTCGAACAGTCCCTTTGTTGGAGCCAGCACCCTGAATGCCATATCCTCACGCTGGCAGACCCATCCTATCCACCACAACTCAGACATATAGCCTCTCCTCCACCGGTTTTGTTCGTTCACGGACGCATCGAAACCCTGACCAAACCTCAATTGTCCATTGTCGGTAGCCGCAATCCCACAAACAATGGCCGCCGCCTGGCTGTGGAATTTTCCCGGGAACTGGCGATGCTGGGTTTAACGATCACCAGCGGACTGGCCTTGGGCATCGATGGCGCCGCGCATCAGGGGGCCCTCACGGCCGGGGGCTTGACCATAGCCGTGGGAGGTACCGGGCCGGACAGAGTTTACCCTGCTGCACATAAAAAACTCGCATCCGAGATTGTCAGCCATGGCGCAATCGTGTCAGAATTTCCTCCGGGTACACCCGTTCGCCCCCAACATTTCCCTAGACGTAACCGGATCGTTGCGGGACTGGCACTGGGAACCCTGGTGATTGAAGCGACTCGAAAGAGCGGCTCTCTGATCACAGCCCGGTACGCTCTGGAGCAGGACCGGGAGATCATGGCCATCCCCGGCGATATTCATAACCCTCAGGCCAAAGGTTGTAATGCATTGATTCGGCAAGGAGCCAGATTGGTCGAAACGGTGGAAGATGTTTTGGAAACCTTGAATCTGCTCTCCCCTGCTGTAACATCCGAACCGGAAACACGGTCTGCATCCCCCTTTTCGAATGAACTCACTGAGGAATATCGGGACTTATTGTTTAAAATCGATTACGCTCCCACACCAATAGACCGCCTGGTCGATCAAACCGGGCTTCCCGCCGAGGATATCGCATCCATGCTTCTCATTCTCGAACTGGAAGGTCATGTCACGACGGTTGCGGGAGGTTGTTATCAACGGATTCGCTAAACTGGATCCACGGCCTGGAAAAGTGCCATGAAAGAAAACGTATTTGATGTGCTTTTGTATTTGTTTGAAAACTATATGGATGAAGATCCGGAACAAATGCCAGACCCGGATTCCATTCGCAATGAACTGATCGCGGCCGGGTTCCCCCAGGCGGATATCGACAAGGCATTCCTGTGGCTGGAATCACTGTCCAATGGGCATCCGATCCAGACCACAATCGAGACGTTTAGAATCTATTCTTCCGATGAACTGGCCAAACTGGATCAGGAATGCCGGGGATTGCTGTTGTTCCTGGAACAAAGCGGCATCCTGAATCCGTCCAATAGGGAGTTGGTGATCGACCGGGCCATGGCGCTTGGAGCCGATGATCTCACTCTGGAAAATTTGAAATGGATCGTACTGATGGTATTGTTCAGCCAACCGGATCAAGAGGCTGCATTTGAGCGCATGGAAGATTTGGTCTACGACAACATTCCGGTCGCCCTCCATTAACGGAAACAGCTTGAAACATATCCACAGCTTAATCCTACCAAGCTCACCCACAACATAAATTATCGATTTTTCATGGCTCAGAATCTCGTCATCGTTGAATCGCCTGCCAAGGCTAAAACCATTGCCAAATACCTGGGACCCGGCTTCAAGGTGCTGGCCTCCTATGGACATGTGCGCGACCTGGTACCCAAAGAAGGGGCCGTCGATCCCGAGCATGACTTTGCCATGAAATACGAGTTGATCGACAAAAACAAGAAGCATGTGCAGGCCCTCAAACAGGCGGCGAAACAGGCCGATGAATTGTATCTTGCCACTGACCCGGACCGTGAAGGCGAGGCCATCTCCTGGCATATCCTGGAGATCCTGAAAAAAGACAAAGCCATCCGGGACAAACCCGCCCATCGCATCGTTTTTCATGAAATCACCCGGCGTGCCATCCAGGATGCCCTTAAACATCCTAGCGGGTTGTCCATGAATCTGGTCAACGCTCAACAGGCGCGCCGTGCCCTGGATTATCTGGTTGGTTTCAACCTGTCACCACTG
>JALVSV010000183.1 GCA_027024125.1 Methylothermaceae bacterium
CACAACCTGTCGACCAGGGATTCGACGCCACCGAAAAGATCGATGATGCAGTCGCTGAAATAAATGTCATATTCACCCCGGGGCCGGGTATGAAGGAAACTGTAGAACTCGACCACGCTCTGGATCCGCGCCGGAGGAAGAGAGAATTTGCGCGCCACCATCTGCACAGCTTCCCCGGGAATGTAATGACAAGACTTCTGAATGTGGCGCAACACCGCCAGCAGGTTTTCCGCCTCGTTTCCGTGAATATCGATTGCCTTGGAGGCGATGCGAACAGGATCGTTCATGCTTGTTCCTCAACAGATCCGTGGCAGAGGGTCCCCTTCCGGCTGATCGAGAATGCGCTCGCCACCCAAAGCAGTATGAAGGATCACCTGGGGTATCCGGGAATCGGTCACCTCACCGATCAACGCGGCATCCAGACCATCGGAATGTCTCTGCAGTGCCGCCAGGGCCGCGTCTGCCTCTTTTTCCGGGACCACTGCCACCATTCTACCCTCACAGGCCAGATACAAGGGATCCAATCCCAACAGTTCACACATACCCCTGACCGGTTCATTGACCGGAATAGTATCCTCACGGATGCGAAGGCACAACCCGGTGGCCCTGGCGTATTCGTTGAGTACCGCCGCCAACCCGCCCCGGGTCGGATCACGCATGGCATGGACACAGCACGCTTCCAACAGTTGCTGCACCAAAGGCCCTAGCGGCCGGCAATCGCTGACGATGGCATGGGTCAGGGACAGTTCACCCCGGGCATCCAGTACCGCTGCGCCATGATCCCCGACAGGTCCGCTCACCAGGATCCGGTCTCCGGGCAGGATCCTGTCCATTCCCAGTTCCAGACCGGTTGGAATCACACCCACCCCGGCGGTACTGATGAATAGTTTGTCTACGGCGCCTTTGGGAACCACCTTGGTGTCTCCAGTGACGATACGTATTCCAGCCTGCCCGGCTGCCGTCTTCATCGACCTCACGATGTTTTCGAGCAGAGAAATGCCCAGTCCCTCTTCGAGGATGAAGGAACAACTCAGATATTGCGCCTGGGCACCGCCCACCACCAAGTCGTTGACGGTTCCACACACCGCCAGCTTGCCGATGTCACCACCCGGGAAGAACAGCGGATCGACCACATAGGCATCGGTGGTGAAAGCCAGCTTTGCAGATGGAAATTCCAGCTTCGCCTGATCCTCCAGCCTGGCCAGTTCAGGATCGTCAAAAGTCTCCAGGAACACTTCCCGAATCAGCCGTTCCATCGCCAGCCCCCCACTGCCATGGGCCAAGGTGATCCGGGAATCCCTCATGCCTGCCTCCCATATCGATACCAGGCTGCACAGGCGCCTTCCGAAGACACCATCAGCGCACCCAGGGGATCGTCAGGGCGGCAACGGTCAGCGAAATGCAGGCACTTCGAGGGCTTCATCCGGCCTTTGAGCACCTCGCCGCAAGGCAATGGGTCGTCCCTACTCTCCACAGCGCCCAGGAAGAAACGGCGCTCGGCATCATAATGGGCATACTCATCCCGCAATCTCAGTGAAGAATTGGGGATTTCCCCGAGACCACGCCAGGCCGCCGACGGTGCAGGCTCGAACACCCGTTCCATGGCAGCCTGTGCCTGCAGGCTACCGTTGGCCTTGGCCACACGAGTGTATTGATTTTCCAGCCGGCAACAGCCTGATTCCAGTTGTCTCAGCAACATCCGCAAGGATTGGAGGATATCCAGAGGTTCGAAACCGGAAACGACCACGGGAATCGCAAATTCTTGGGCGATGAAGCCGAAGGCTTCGGTCCCCAGTATCGTGCTGACATGACCGGGAGCGATGATGCCATCGAGGACAAGTCCGGGGTCG
>JALVSV010000184.1 GCA_027024125.1 Methylothermaceae bacterium
TATCAAGAACTTTCCGGTCGATTACCTTAAAATCGATGGCCAGTTCGTACAAAACCTGGCCAATGATGAAACCGACCAAGTGCTGGTCAATGCCATGGTTAAAATTGCCCATAAATTGGGAAAACAAGTAATTGCTGAATATGTGGAAAACCCTCAGGCGTTGGAATTTCTCAAGAAGATTGGTGTCGATTATGGACAAGGCTATCTGTTGGGGAAACCCGTGACAGAACTCCTGCCACATAACATCTTGCCGCTCAATGAATTGCTCCCTCAGGGACCGCAAAACCTTACCCTTTTCGATCACCCTTCATAAGCTGAAACAGCCATTTTTGGCGCCTCCAGCCGGATTCTCTGGCACCTCCGATCATTCATTAACTCAATAGTCATTGTCAAGGCCTACCGTTGAAGCACCTGATACGTCCCCTTGTCGCACCTGATTCATCGTCCAAATCCAGGCACATACTGTAAGCGGATTCCATGGCAAAAGCTTCTCCTAAGAAACGTCACCGCACCTCATCAAGGCGTCGCCGCAAATCAAGCCCACTGCGTTCCTGGTTGAAAAAAACCTTTTGGCTCGGGCTGGGTAGTGTTGTTTTCGTCCTGATCGTCTATCTGAGCTATCTCGACTACACGGTACGCCACCAGTTCGAAGGCAGACGCTGGGCGCTTCCGGCCAGTGTCTATGCCAGCCCGGTCGAGCTTTATGGCGGCTTGAATGTGTCGAGGCCACAGCTGGAACAGCTACTGGGACTACTCAACTACCGCCATGATCCTCATCTGACCAGTGAGGCAAGCTATTATCGCAGGGGCAACGGTCTGATCGTCAGAACCAGAAGCTTCCATTTCCCCGATGGCCCTGAAGAAAGCATCAGGGCCAGGATAGAGTTTCGTTCCGGCCATCTATCGGCTTTGCGCTCATTGGATCAGGGCAGGCCACTTCCGCTGCTTAGGCTCGATCCGGTGCAAATCGGCAGTTTTTATCCTGGCCGCAAAGAGGACCGCATCCTGGTCAGGCTGGAAGACGTCCCGCCTTTGTTGATCAAAACGCTCTTGACCGTGGAAGACCGTGAGTTCTACCACCACCATGGTATCTCGCCCAAGGCCATCGTCCGCGCCCTCTGGGCGGATGTGAAGGCAGGCAGAATCGTGCAGGGTGGCAGTACCCTGACGCAACAATTGGTCAAGAACTTCTATCTGAGTTCGGAACGCCGGCTGGTTCGAAAAATCAATGAAGCATGGATGGCCCTGATTCTGGAGGCCCGTTATTCGAAAGATGAGATTCTGGAGGCCTACCTCAATGAAATCTATCTTGGGCAGAACAAGGCCCGCGCCATCCACGGTTTCGGACTGGCAAGCGAATTCTATTTCAGCCGCCACCTGAAAGAGCTGGAACCCCAACACATCGCACTGTTGGTGGGAATGGTCAGAGGCCCCAACTACTACAATCCACGCCGCCATCCAGAACGTGCCCTGAAACGGCGCAATCTGGTTCTCGATCTGTTGCACCAGCAGGGAGTGATCGATGCCAAGACATTACACCGCGCCAAACGTCGACCTTTGGGGGTGACACCTTATTTCCACCGGCCCAGTGCGCTCTATCCCGCCTTTCTCGACCTGGTCAAACGTCAACTGACTCTGGAATACAAGGAAGAGGATCTGACATCGGAAGGACTCAAAATCTTCACCACCTTGGACATCCAGGTCCAGGAGGCGTTGGAGAAGAGTACCAAACGTGTGCTGCCCAGCCTGGAAAAAGGCTATCGTATCCATGGATTGGAAACTGCCAACGTGATCGTCCGCAGGAGCAATGGAGAAATCGTGGCCTTGAGTGGTGGCCGCGATCCACGCCAGGCAGGATTCAACCGCGCCCTGGACAGTGTGCGTCCTGTTGGTTCACTGATCAAGCCCGCCGTCTATCTCACGGCGCTACAGCAGCCCGAGCATTTTACCGTCATCACTCCGATCCCTGACAAACCGGTACGGATCAAAAATCCCGACGGCACCTTCTGGCGTCCCCAGAATTATGATCACAAGACCCATGGCATGGTCCCTTTGCACCAGGCTCTGACCCACTCCTATAACCTGGCCACCGTCCATCTGGGGATGAAATTGGGGCTTGCACACGTCGCCAGGACCGTGCGCCAGCTCGGTGTCACCCGCCCCCTCAAACTTTATCCTTCGATGTTACTGGGCGCAACCTCCCTCACCCCCCTGGAGGTTACTCAAATGTATCTGACTTTGGCCAACCAGGGATTTGCCATGCCACTTCGCGCTATTCGGGCCGTGATGTCCAACGACAATCAATCGTTGCAGCGTTACCCTTTGACGCTCAGGCAGGCAATCGACCCCCCACCCATCTATTTGCTCGACACGATTCTCATGCAAGTCATGAAAGAAGGAACTGGTCGTGGAGCCTATCGCATCCTGCCTGCAGATCTGCAAGTGGCAGGCAAGACAGGAACCACCAACGATCTTCGGGACAGCTGGTTTGCCGGTTTCAGTGGGGATTACCTTGGAGTCACCTGGATTGGCCGGGACGACAATCGCCCCTCCCGTTTGACGGGATCACGAGGTGCCCTGCAATTATGGGCAAGGGTATTCAGCAAAATAGCCACCGAAAGCCTGACACTGACCCAACCCGAGGAAATCGAATGGATACCCATCGATCCACTCTCGGGGCTACGCGCCGATGAGCAGTGTCCAGACGCCAGGCGATTCCCTTTCATCCAGGGGTCAGCGCCCCAATCTCCGGCACCTTGTGCGTCGCAAAGGCAGCCTGGCGTACCCCAATGGTTTAAACGCTGGTTCTAAATCCCGAACCTCAGATCAGGGCTCCGTCATCTATTCTGGACGAGGCAGGTGGTCTGCTTCGAAAAACACCGTAAATACTTTCTTGCTGTGCAGTCCTGCTGTGCAAGAAAGTCCTGCCCAAACTTCCCTGTTTGGGCGCTCGCCCGGCTGCGAAAGTCCATCGGACTTTCGGTCCGGGCTCGCCCCTGTAGGCTCCGCTCTGGCCTCCCTGCCGGCGAGGCTTTCGAATCACACCACCTACCTCTTCAATCAACCCTTTACGTATTTAAATGACGCGGTCCTGAACCTCTGATTAAATCCCATTGATGTATCATCCAATTTCTTGGTTGACAGCTTCCGGTGGCCTATCTTTTTTCACGGGCGCTCAAACCCAATATCATAATGGAAGCCCCTGCCACTGCAGCCAACAAGGCGTTCTCTTTACTGGCGCCAAACAGTAACAAAGCCCCATAGCCACCCAGCGCCGCCCCCAGCCCACTGAAAGCCATGGCACGCATCACCCGGCACAGGACACAATCGCGGTTGTATTTCATAACGATCCCATAGGCTCAACACATCCATGATGATAGTCATATTTTTCCGGAGAAGCACGGCGCGGCAGCAGATTTCGGATCCTGGACATCAATTGATCTGCTGTGATCGGTAACGGCCACCCCATCGGCAAGCCCGTCGACTCCAGAGCCTCCGCAACCCAACCGTTGCAGGTACGAAAGAGATGAAAACTCCCCTTGGCAGGATAGAACCAACTGACGGGATAGTAACCACGGCGGAGAGGCTTGCTGCGTGGGTTTTCCATGCGTTCGAAGCTGGAGTCGATATACTGGATCAGCTTGAGGAAGGCCTTGGGACAGAGGTCCAAACGGATGATCTCTGCATACGGAAAGTGCCTCGAAAGGTCACCGTCAATACCAACGACATGGAGCACACTCGGGGTAGGCCATCCTCCTGCTTTCAAGGTCACCCAGACCCCCGGATCTTCCATCTGGTAGTAATCCCAGTCCCCCCAACCCACTTCAATAAAATCGGCGTGGGAGAAATCGACGGTCTCTGGCCAGAATCCCCTGGGGATATCCGCCTTTCGCACTGCCAGCCCAGCGTGTTTGCCATGATCGATGACGAATACGGGTACGCCTGATTCCCCCGCTCTGGCCAGTGGTATTGGATTTTTCGGGGAACAGGCCCCGCAAAGCAGTGACAGGGCCAGCAGCAACAGGTTAAATTCATTCCTGGTGAACATTCGACAAGGCAAGGGGGGATTACCCCTCCTTGTCAGGCAGCAGCTCTTTCAGCATCTGCACGTGCCTGGGATCGGAATTCAAAGCAGGAATATAACGGTATTGGCTTCCTCCAGATTGGAGGAATATCTCGCAATTGGTATGTGCGATCTCTTCGAGGGTTTCCAGGCAATCCACCGAGAACCCGGGACACACGACATCCACCGTGCGAATCCCTTCTTTTGGGAGCTGCCGCAGCACTTCGACACAATAAGGCTGCAACCAGTTGGCTGGACCGAAGCGTGACTGAAACACCAGCCTCCAGGAAGTCTCATCCAACCCCAGCCTCTTGGCAATCAAAGCGGAAGACGTCACACACTGTGCGTAGTAGGGATCGCCTTGCATGCGGCTTTTTTCCGGAAGCCCGTGAAACGAAAACAACAGCATCTGCGCCCGGCCTTTGGCCTGCCAGAACGATTGGATGCTATCTACCACGGCATCGATGTAACTGGGTTCTGCATGATAATCACTGCGGAAACTGAATGATGGCATCACTGGCAGGCTGGTCATGATATGTGCCAGCCGATCGAATACAGTGGCGGTCGTGGTGATGGAATATTGGGGATAGAGCGGCAAAACGACCACCTTTTCCACACCTTGGGCAATCAAACCCTCGAAACCTTCGTTCAGTGAAGGCTGGCCATAGCGCATCCCTACCGCAACCGGAGCGTTTATCTCCCCTGCCAGTGCATCGGCCAGACGTTGGGTATGCACCACCAGGGGCGACCCTTCGTCCATCCAGATACTCCGGTAGGCCCTGGCAACACGATTGGCACGCAGAGGGGCTACCACAGTATAAAGCAGCGGCAACCATAACACTCTGGGCAATGACACTACCCTGCGATCGCCGAGAAATTCCCTAAGATACTTTCGTACAGAGCCAGGAGTCGGGGCATCTGGACTACCCAGATTGGCCAAAAGAATGCCTGTTTTCACAGATTATACTTGACGATCCAGCAGATTGAGGAACTCCGAACGGGTGCTGATCCTTTCCCGGAACAACCCCAGCATGGTGGATGTGGTCATCACCGAATTCTGCTTTTCCACCCCACGCATCATCATGCAAAGGTGCTTGGCCTCCACGACGACAGCCACCCCTCTCGGATCGACCGCGGCCTGAATGGCATCGGCGATCTGCTTGGTGAGGCGTTCCTGTATCTGCAGGCGGCGCGAATACATTTCCACGATTCGGGCCACCTTCGACAGACCAATGACCTTGCCGTGGGGAAGATAACCCACATGGCATTTGCCGATAAAGGGCAACAGATGATGTTCGCACAATGAATACAATTCGATATTGCGCACGATCACCATGTCTTCGGTATCGGCCTCGAACACCGCATTGTTGAGGACCTTCTCCAGCGATTGATGGTAACCACTGTTGAGATAGCGGAAAGCAGCAGCAGCGCGCTTTGGGGTATCCACCAGCCCTTCCCGCCCCACATCCTCACCAATTGCGGCGATCAAATCGGAAAATATGTTTTCCATTTTCACAGTTATTCACCTGGATAGATTGAATGGCGCTTAGTATACCTGCTTTTGTGAGTTTGACATTCTGTGCTGAAGACTTAAGCTAAGCTACTTTTCAATTTTAACAACAAGGAGCCAGACCTATGAGCGATAGAATCGTATTCCGCAGTGGAGAAGCCCTGGTAGCGGGTGGACCTCCTGGAACCGCGGCAGAACCTGAGGTCATCATTGGCGAACTCGATGGCCCTGTCGGTACCGCATTGGCCACCTTGACCGGTGATCAGGTTCCGGGTCACAGCAGGGTGTTCGCCATCCTCAACACGGATATCCAGGTCCGTCCCCTTACCCTCATGGTCAGCAAAGTGACCGTCAAGGGCAAGATGGCCAAACGCTACACCAACATTCTGATGGGCACCGTCCAGGGTGCGATCGCCAATGGAGTGCTGGACGCGGTTCGCGCCGGGGATATTCCCAAGGAGAAAGCCAACGACCTTGGGATCATCGTTTCGGTTTGGTTGAACCCAATGGTTGGAAACGAGGATTACGAATGCGACCACAAGGCACTGTTCGATATCCACCGCAAGGCGACTGCCCTGGCCATTCACAAAGCCATGAACCACCAGCCGGACATCGACTGGTTGCTGGAGAACCAGGACAAGATCACCCACAAGTATTATCAGATGGGTCTGGACGGCAAGATTTAACAGCTGGAAAAGGGCCGGTTCAGAACCGGCCCCTCCCCTAGGTAGCGGAATCCGCCAGGTCAATCGTATTTGATGTACTTGAAGCGGGGATCGTCCGGGGTCCCTTCCAAGGCACTTGTTTCACCCGGCCGCCACATGATCACCTCCTCTATCTTGGCCGCCAGTTCGAAATCCTTGTCGGTGATCCCTTTGGCGGAATGCGTCATCAGCTTGACGATGACAAACGCATAAGAAACCGTCAGATCCGGGTGGTGAAACGCCGCTTCGGCCAGATGCCCCACCGTATTCACCACCATCAAGCTCCCTTTCCAGCCCGCAGTTCTGTACTTGCGCCGAATCCATCCCTTTTCATAGTACCAGTGAGGCAGTTCCTCCTTGAGGCGGGACTCGACCTCTTCTTCGGAATAGACTTCATCCGCTGCACGTTTGCGCCAACCCATGAGTGTTCCTCCCACTTGGTTTGCAGGGAAATAACCTAGCACCAAACTCAACTATTAAGCAAGGGCTATCGGCATTGGCGAATTGCCCAGGCCACCTCCATCGCCTGGTGATTTTCTCTGACGTCGTGGACCCGAAAGAGCTTTACGCCAGCCATGACCCCCAGAGTGGTGGTGGCCACCGTGGCGGCCACCAGCTCGCCAGGATGCTCGACCTCCAGAATCGCCCCCATGAAACGTTTCCGGCTGGCACCAAGCAGCACTGGAAAGCCTGTAGCCACGAAGCGATCCAAATGGGCCATGAGCAGCAGATTGTCGATCTTGCGTTTACCGAAACCGATACCCGGATCGATGATCAGCATCTCCTCTGCCACACCTGCCTGCCTGGCACACTCGATTCTTTCCAGCAGAAAGTCCAGGACCTCTCCGACGGTGTCCCGATAGCCTGGATTCTCTTGCATGGTCTTGGGTTGCCCCTGCATGTGCATCAAGATCAGTGGCACCTGTTTTTGGGCAACCAGAGACAACAGCTCGGGTTCATCCCGGCCCGCAGAGACATCGTTGACCATGTCCGCCCCAGCTTCGATTGCGGCCTCTGCCACTGCACACAAGGTGGTATCGATACTGATGAAACAATTGTCAGGCAAACTCCGTCTCAAGGCAGAGATCACCGGAAGTACCCGCCCGAGCTGCTCCTCGGCCGACACCCGATTCGAACCTGGGCGCGTTGATTCCCCGCCCACATCGATGATTTCAGCTCCGGCAGCGGCCATGGCCAGCGCCTGGTGCACGGCAGATTCTTTCGTCGTGTAACGACCACCATCAGAAAAACTGTCTGGAGTCACATTGAGGATTCCCATGATCATGGGTTTGGGTACGGAAAGACGCTGAATAAAAGTCATGAAATAGAGGAATTTGATATCAACCGAGAAACTCTTGCGATGATAGCATATAGGTTTGTCATTCCCTTGCAACGTCCACTGTGGCCGATAAATCCGAGCACATACTCTTTCTCACCGGAAAACTGGCGGAAAAACAGCTGCGCCAGATTCTCCAGGCGATGCAGCCGGAATTTGAATACACCGTACACCAACTGGGATTGACGGTGGCGGCCCTGATGACCGCTGACATGATACGACGTCGCCTCAAGGAGACTTATGGTGCCGACCGGATCCTGGTGCCTGGGCGCTGCCGTGGGGATCTTGAATCACTTTCCGCAAGTCTTGGCATCCCGGTCGAACGCGGCCCCAACGAACTGAAGGACCTGCCAGCCTTTTTCGGCCATGAGGACGTGGTTCCTGATCTTTCCCGCTACGATATTCGTATCTTCGCGGAACTGACCGAAGCCCCCCACATGAGCATCGAGGAAATCCTGGCACAGGCCGATTGGCACCGCCGCCATGGCGCCGACGTCATCGATGTTGGATGCCTGCCCAACACTCAATTTCCCCATCTGGAGGAAACCTTTCAGGCCCTTAAGGCCGAAGGACACCTCACCAGCATCGATTCGCTCAACCCCGATGACCTGCTTCGTGGCGGCCGTGCCGGCGCAGATTACATGCTCAGTCTGCACAGAGAAACCTTGTGGATCGCCGAGGAAGTCCCAAGTGTCCCCATCGTCATTCCTCAACCACCCGCAGACCTGGACTCTTTGAGCGAGGCTGTGGAAATTTTTGATGGGATGGGTCAGTCCTACATTCTCGATCCAATCCTGGAACCCATCCATTACGGTTTCACTGCATCCATCGTTCGTTACCACAAGGTGCGGGACCATTTCCCTGAAGCGGAGATGCTGATGGGGGTGGGAAACCTGACCGAGCTGACCCATGCCGATACCGTAGGCATCAACGCTCTGCTACTGGGAATCTGTTCGGAACTCCACATCAACAACATTCTCGCCACCCAGGTCAGTGGCCACTGCAGCAGAGCCATTCCGGAAGCCGATCTGGCACGCAGGATCGTCTTCTATGCCAGGGAGAACAACATGCTTCCCAAACACGTCCATCCCGGTTTGATGTGCCTGCACGACCCCAAACCATTTCCATACCAACTGACAGAAATCCAGGAACTGGCCGGAATGATCCGTGACCCCAGCTATCGCATCCAAATTTCCAAAGAGGGGATGCACATCTTCAACCGGGATGGCATGCACAGCGCTACCGATCCTTTCGAACTGTTTCCCAAGCTGGGTGTGGAGACCGACGGTGGACATGCATTTTATCTTGGAGTGGAGCTGGCCCGCGCCCAAATCGCCTGGCAGCTCGGTAAACGGTATAATCAGGACGAAATGCTCGACTGGGGATGTGCAACCGACCCATCAGAAGAGGAATCTGTCGATCCACATGCCTACAAACCGGCCGGCACCACCTTGAAGAAAAAGAACCCGTCATGATCCTGGAGACCATCGTCATCACCTGGGACCTGCAAGGCGTGCCCCATATCGCCCCCATGGGTATTCATACCGATGACCGCTCGATCACCATCCTGCCCTTTCGCCCATCGAGGACCCTGGACAATCTGGTTTCGGTCGGCCAGGCCGTCATCAACGCCACCGACGATGTCCGCGTCTTTGCCGGTTGCCTGACCGGCCACCGGGACTGGCCCCTGGTAGCCTGCAGGCATGTCTCCGGTTACCGGTTGCGAGATGCGCTGGCCCATACCGAAGTGGAACTGAAATGGATCCAGGAGGATCCGATTCGCCCCAAACTTCATTGCCAAAGCATCCATAGCGCCAGTCATGCGCCCTTCAAAGGCTTCAACCGCGCCCAGCACGCCGTGCTCGAAGCGGCCATATTGGTCAGCCGCCTGGATCGCCTGCCTTGGCAAAAAGTCGAAACAGAACTCGCCTACCTTCGAATCGCCGTGGAAAAGACCGCAGGTCCACGGGAGCAGGAAGCCTGGAAATGGCTGATGGAAAAAATAAATCAGTTCAAATCAGACTTGGAAAATTCATGACTGCCTTGCTCGCCAGTGTTACCACACCCGAAGAAGCGCTTCTCGCAGTCCAGGCCAATGTGGACCTGATCGACTTGAAGGACCCGGGCCAAGGGGCTCTTGGAGCACTCCCATTGGAACAAATTCGCCATATCGTCGAGGTCCTGGAGGGCCATACGGTCAGTGCGACTATCGGGGATCTGCCCCTGCAACCAGAAATAATCGGCACGGCCGTGAAAACCATCAGCGAGTGTGGGATCGATTATATCAAGATCGGCTTTTTCCCCGGAGGAGATGCGGACGGTGTATTGGCAGCCCTTCAACCGCTGGCGAAACGATTCTTCTTGATCGCGGTATTGTTTGCGGACTACATGATTGCCTTGCCCCTGATCGATGCGCTTGCCAGCACCGGCTTCAAGGGGGTCATGCTGGACACTGCCCGCAAGGAGAAGGGTTCCCTGACGAAGATACGAGACAAGGTGTTTTTACAGCGTTTTCTCCTCAGAGCCAAAAGCCAGGGCTTGTTGACAGGGCTGGCAGGTTCGCTGCAGCTGGAAGATATTCCCCGCTTACTGCCACTCGGCCCTGACTATCTGGGATTTCGCGGCGCCCTGTGTGAAACAGGAAAGCGGACCCAATGCCTCGATTCTAAACGCCTGGCCACGATCCGAGCTGCCATCCCGGTTGCTGCTACCCGAAAAATATCCAATTATTGATTGCCATCCCTTGAAAATTGACCCACTCAGGCACATGAATCTCTACTCCCTGCTGCGTCCCTTGCTATTCAAGCTCGATCCCGAGACCGCCCACCATCTGACCCTGGCCTCACTGGACCTGTTGGTTAAACTTGGACCTTACAATCCATTACGCAAGCGTTACCCTCTCCTGGAAAAAGAGGTCATGGGATTGCGTTTCCCCAACCCTGTCGGCCTGGCTGCGGGACTCGACAAGAATGGCGACCATATCGAGGGATTGGCGGCTCTGGGATTCGGATTCATCGAGGTGGGCACCGTTACCCCAAAGCCCCAGCCTGGAAACCCCAGACCCAGGCTGTTCCGGATACCGGAGGCCGAGGCACTGATCAACCGCATGGGCTTCAACAATCTGGGCATCGATCACTTGGTAGCCAATTTGGAAATGCTGGGACCACGGGAATTCATTCTGGGCGTCAATCTTGGAAAGAACAAGGATACCCCCCAGGAAAGGGCGGTGGATGACTATCTGATCGGTCTGGAAAAAGTCTATCCGCTGGCCGATTACGTCGCCATCAATCTTTCCTCCCCCAATACCCCGGGTCTGAGGGAATTGCAACACGGGAGGGCACTTGAGACATTGTTGCACGGTCTTGATGAAAAACGCACAAGACTGGCACAAATCCACGGCAAACGATTGCCCATCGCGGTAAAAATCGCGCCGGATCTGACGAGGGAACAATTGCGCGAACAGGCAGAAGCACTGGTCCGCCATTCCATGGATGCCATCATCGCCACCAACACCACGGTCGATCACAGCGCCATCGAATCCCTACCCCATGGAGGAGAGAATGGCGGACTGAGCGGCGGTCCTTTACGGGAAAGATCCACTGAAATCGTCAATCTCCTCCACCAACTGCTGGGGAGCGATCTTCCCATCATTGCCTGTGGCGGAATACTTAGTGCCCAGGATGCGCTGGAAAAATTAAACGCAGGTGCCAGTCTGGTTCAGATCTATACAGGATTGATCTATCGAGGACCCAAGCTGATCGATTCCATTATGGCCGCCCTTCTTCGGCCCGGCGGCGCAAAAACCGACTAAAGTCCTCGGCTGATACGGGCTGACTATAATAATAGCCTTGAAAATACCTGCAGCCATGTTCCCTGAGAAAATCGAGCTGCGCTTTGGTCTCGACCCCTTCCGCCACGACATCCAACCCCAGATGTTTCGCCATGGCCAAAATGGTCTCGACGATCGCCCGATCATTGGCATCGGACTCGATATCACCGACGAACGACCGGTCGATTTTGAGTTCGTTCAGTGGCAAACGCTTGAGATAGATCAATGAAGAATATCCGGTTCCGAAGTCATCGATGGAAATACGCACACCGAGTTCTTTCAACGATTTCATCTTGGCTATGGTGTCGGGAATATCCTCAATGAGGATTCCTTCCGTCAATTCCAGCATCAATTTACCGGCCACTATACCGCTCTCCTGGACAATTGAGGTCACCTGCTCCACAAAGTCAGCCTGGTGAAACTGGCGTGGGCTGATATTGACAGCCACGTGGTCGACCGCAGTCATCCAGCCTCGATCCTGCCACTGTCTGATCTGCTTACAGGCCATCTCCAGTACCAGTCGACCAAGCGGAAGGATCAATCCACTATCCTCTGCAATAGGAATGAATTCATTTGGAGGAATGAAACCACGTTCGGCATGATTCCAGCGTAGCAGGGCCTCGGCGCCTGCCAGTTTTCCGCCGGCACAATGCTGTGGCTGGTAATACAATTCCATGTTTTCAGACGCAAGTGCTGCCCGTAACTCCTTTTCGAGTTCCAGCCTAGCATCGGCTGCAGCCTGCATCTGCGGATTGTAGAAACGAATGGCATTGCGACCGGCCGCCTTGGCCCGGTACATGGCCGTGTCCGCCTGCTTGAGCAGTTCTTCCCTGTTTTCCGTCCCGGAGAACAAAGTAATGCCTATGCTGACCGAGGTATGGTATTGACGCTCCTCCAGATTGAAGACGGCGGCAATGTTGGCCTTTATTTTTTCCGCCACTGCGCGTATGTGATTGGCAGCAGAGTCAGCATCACTGCCCAGATTGGGGAGCAGGATCACAAACTCGTCTCCACCGATCCTTGCCACAGTATCCTCACTCCTCAATTGACCACATAAGCGTTCGGTCACCTGGTTGAGGAGCAGATCTCCCAATTGATGTCCCCAGGCATCGTTGAGATGTTTGAAATTGTCGAGGTCGAGGAACATCAATCCTCCCCAACCCTGGTTCCTCCTCATGATACCGAGTTCCTGTTGCAAGCGGTCCAGCAACAGGCGGCGGTTGGGGAGCCCCGTCAATGGATCGTAGAATGCCAGCCGTTCGATTTCCTCCTCAGCCAGATAGCGCTGAAGCTCTGCCCCGGCCCTGAGAGCAAAGATTTCCAGCACAGAGATGATTTCCTCCGAATCCAGAGGGATGGGAGAGGTATGACACACAACCAGTAACCCAAACACTTTGCCTGAGCTGTCCTGGAGAGGAACCCCCGCATAACTCTCGATTCCCATGTCCCGGGCCAGTTGATCTTCAGGATAGCGTTCCCTCAGACGATGCTGAATATATACCCCTTTGCTACACAGGACATCCTGGCATGGAGTTCCAGCCAGATCGTAAGCCAAATTTTCCTGGTTACGCCCATGCACCCAAAGAGCGACCGATTCTGCAACCGCCCCATCTTCTTTCAACAATCCCACCATCGCCACTGCAACTCCCAAACTCTCACCCAGTTGCCTGACGATGGCATTGAAAAAATCCTCTCCGAACTTGTCTGCCACTTCCTCCGTCAACAATCTGATGAAACGTTCCATCCTGCGTCTGCGGGTGACATCATGGATGACCGAATGAAGCAAGAGCCTGCCTTCTACCTCCACCGGTCCCGAATAGACTTCCACATCCCGGACCTCACCCGACTTCAAGCGGTGACGAAAATAAAAACAGCTTTGTACTTCCTGCAGTGCCAAAACGCGTTTTGCAGCAATCTCCCTTTCAGGTGAAAGATTGATGTTTGCAATAGACATTCCCTGCAGTTCCTCCCTGCGATAACCATAAAATTCACAGGCCTTCTCATTGGCATCGACAACGATCCCACTTTCCGGATCCATCAACAACTCAACCACCTTGCCTTTCTCGAACATGCGCCGGTAACGGGCCTCACTGGCCTTCAGAGCCTCCTGCAGGGCATGCTGTTCACTCACATCGTGAAAAACCAGTACCACCCCGCGCAACTCACCATTCTTCCCCCGAATGGGAGCTGCATTGTTGGCAATCTGGAACACCTTTCCATCGCGTGAAAAAAGCGCAATGCCACTCTCCTGCGAAACGGCGCCACCGCCTGACATCACCCGGGAGATAGGATTATCCAGGGCTTTGCCGGTGCTGGCATCGGCAAGCTTGAGCACTTCGCTGAGAAAGCGGCCTCTGGCCTCGTCGAGCTTCCATCCTGTCAAATCCTCGGCCACCATATTCATACGCTCTATCCTTCCTCCGGCATCAGTCACTATGACCGCCTCGCCAATGGAATCGAGAGTGACAGACAAATATTCTTCGCTTTGGCGCAGGGCCGATTCTGTGGCAATCCGCCTTTTCTCCTGAGCAAAATGTGCCAGGGCAAAGGAAACATCGTCGACCAGTTCGGTCAGCAGCTTGACGATTTCCTCGGTAAAAAAATTGGCTTCTTCTGCATAGACATTCAGGACCGCCACCAATTCTTCGCCCTCGTGGATTGGTAACGCAGCACTTGCATGAATGCCGAACCGTTTTGCTCTCTCCCGCCACATGGCGGTCATGGAGCTTTGTTGAAAATCGTTGATGATGACCACGCGATCTTCCCGCATGGCGGTCGCCGTAGGTCCTTTTCCTGCAGGTTTACTGGCCTCAATATCGATTTTGAGATTCTCCAGATAACCCACAAGCGATGGAGTGGAGGTGGCATGGGCCACAGGCACGATGCAGCCCTTTGTTTCATTGAACTTACCGACCCAGGCAAGGACAAAGCCGGCACGTTCCACCGTCACCTGGCACAATGCCTGGATGACCTTGTCAGCCTCTTTGGCACGCACAATCACCTGGTTGATTTCAGCCAGACTGTCATAGAGGGCGCGTTGTTTAAACAGTCTTTGCTGACTCAGACTCAGCTGGGTGGACATTTTATTGAAAGTGGAAGCAAGCTGGGCAAGCTCACCTCTACCTTCGACTTTCAGGGATTCCGGCTGATCCTTGCGACCAAACTGCGACACAACCTGGGTAAGATGCTTAAGTGGATCCAGAAGAATATGATTGAGCACCATCCACAGGCCAATCATAGCCATGACCAGGATGAGAGACAGTGCCAGAACGGAATATCCGAGATCGGTGAAAATCCGGGCGCGGGCCGGACGCAAATCATAACGACCGTACAATACCACTGATTTTTCCTGTGATAGTGTCCCAGCTTTCTCATTTTGCCTGCTTACAGGATAATAAGCAGCCACCCCTTGATGATCCGGAGTCAGAAACAGTTCATCCAGATACCCATTATTGGCAGCCTGGAACGCATCTGTATCAAAATCAGTCACCAGAGAAGTGATCGACTTGCCTCTCCATGCAGGGTGGTTTGCCATCAACACTTTCCCCCGATCATCCAGCAAAACCAGGGTATCAATGTTCGGCTCGCTTGAGCCCAGGGTCAGAATACGTTCTGCTACCGCCCATTGATGGTGATTCAGCGATTTCTCCAATTGGTTCGCCAGCCGGGAGATCTCGAATTTCAGATGTTCCTGGGCATCCGATTCAACTGTATGGATACCCCGCCAGTAGAAATAGCCTGACAGGACACTCCATAGCAGGATCAAAAAACCCGCCAGGATCAGTACCACCTGCCAACGCAAATGCAGCGCTTTTATCGTGGTCACGGCGTCCACACTGTGGCGGAAATAGAGTCCACCGGGGTTTTGGTGGCACAAAATCCGTACAAAACAGGATCAATCATCATCAAAGTAGCCGGTTTGAATGCATAGTTGCACTTCAACAAATCCCTGTAAGGCCCATGGGAATAGTCTGATAACTCCTGACATCAAGAATATTTTCGATTGCTTACCGTGAAAGATTGTTGGAAGGAAGCAGGGCATTGGTTTTCGGACCGCTGTAAATCCGTCCATGGAAGCTCGGACATGGCCATCCAGGCCATGTACGCCCTCAAACCAACACCCTGATCCCTGCTTGGTTCTTTCATGCATCGGGGTGAAAAAAGGTTTCATGATCGATAGGCCATGGATCATTTATATCGACGCAATTGTGTTTTTTCCTCGTTGTGAAAATCGCGGCAGGCTGTCCAGATCTTCATAATATGTCCTGGCGTGTTGTTTGACATAGAAAACAAACTGGACAATCTGTATGATCTGGCTGAAAACCTGGTTGTATGATCAGAAATAGATAAAATCAGGCTTATTATAGGTTGTTTTGCATGGAGAATTCCTGTTTCCTACGTGTGTCCGGCCTCGAGTGTGTGCGCGGAGACCGGTTGTTGTTTTGCAATCTGCATTTTGAACTCACTGCTGGAGAATTGCTTCACATTGAAGGTGCCAACGGTTGCGGCAAGACCAGTCTGTTAAGAATCCTGTGCGGGCTGGGACTGCCCGAGGAAGGAGAAATCTTGTGGAACGACCAACCCATCCACAAGATTCGGCATGAATATTTTCAGGAACTGGCTTATCTGGGCCATCACCCAGGCATCAAGGGTGAGCTGACCCCGCTGGAAAATTTGAACCTGGTCACCCGCCTGTACCGCACCAGGGAAGATGCAGACATTGAAGGCATCCTGGCTGCTGCCGGACTGGATGCCCACCTCGAAGTTCCTGCCAGGGCCCTGTCAGCAGGACAAAGACAACGCATCGCCCTGTCAAGGCTGTTGCTGCAACAGGCAACCCTGTGGATTCTGGACGAACCCTTTACTTCACTGGACATACACGGCATCTCCTGGGTTCAAGCTTTGCTGGACACTCACCTGAAAGAAGGGGGCCTGGTCGTACTGACGTCCCACCAACAGTTACAAACCCAGTGTCCAGTCCGGACTCTGAAGCTGGGATAGCTCCATGACACTGGCCGAGGAATTCCTCACCCTGTTCATCCCTCTTCTTATCATCATGGATCCGGTGGGCAACCTGCCGCTTTTCCTCAGCATGACATCCAATCATGATCCCCGGCATCAGGCGACCATTGCTGCAACAGCCTGTGGCACAGCCGCGGTCATACTTTTGTTGTTTGGCCTGACAGGTGATTCCATTCTGCGTTTTTTCGGCATCACCATCCCGGCCTTTCAACTGGCAGGAGGATTCATCTTTTTTATCTATGCACTGCAGATGTTGAACC
>JALVSV010000185.1:0-1271 GCA_027024125.1 Methylothermaceae bacterium
AGCCAGCATGCCAGACTGACCGCCAGTCTCAGTTACCGCATCGAGGACAAAGGACTGAAAGGCGAGGTTCCGCAAAAGGTCTGGACCCACTTCGAGGCAAGCAGGGTCTTTGCCGACTTCCGCAACCGCCAGATCCTTTGGGAGCTGAACCGGGTGCAGCGGGCACTGAGACAGGTGGATTTCGAGGTGATTGCCTTGAAGGGCGGTGCCTATCTGCTGCTGGATCTGCCACTTGCCAGGGGACGTCTGCCTGCGGATCTGGACATTCTGGTTCGCAAGGAAAACCTGCCGGCCATGGAAAAACTGTTGCTAGACGAAGGCTGGCAACCGACCAAGCTGGACGATTACGACCAGCGCTACTATCGCGAGTGGATGCACGAGATCCCACCGTTGCGTCATCCTGAGCGTCAGGTCGAAGTCGACGTACACCACGCCCTGCTCCCCATGACCGCCAGAATCCATGCCAGCCCTGAGCTGTTATGGTCATCAGCCCGCCCGGTCGAAGGCAGCCGTTTCAGGGTTATGGGACCGGAGGATTTGACCCTTCATGCAATCGTCCATTTATTTTACGATTCCGACTTCGACAACCGGTTACGCGATCTGTTGGACATCGACGAACTGCTGCGATTCCATGCCAGTCAGGATGAGACCTTTTGGAGCCGGTTGATCCAAAGGGCCGAAGACCACGGCCTGACCAGGCCCCTGGCTTATGCCTTGCACATTTGCTCCCGGATTCTGGACACACCGGTACCCGAACATCTGCGTCTGGCCGGAACAATTCATCCCTGGCTGCTGAAATGGATGGAGCTTCTGATCTGCAGGGCCCTGTTGCCCCAAACCGGACATCACTTCGCCCCCATCGACGCTACCGCACGCTGGCTGCTCTATGTCCGTTCCCACTATCTGCGCATGCCTTTGAGGCTGTTGCTGCCCCATCTGGCACGCAAGGCCTGGAAAGGGAGCTGACAATTTGTAACCGCATCAGTGGCCTTGAGGAAGGGAGCAGGAGGTTTTTTTCCGGGGCGCCGTCAACCCTCTCACGTGCTGCGAAAGAAGGCCATTCCTGGACTTCCTGGACCGGGCGCTCTGGATCCCCTCAACCGTTTTCATGATCATAGAAACCATCATGATGCACCTGTCATCATCCTCGTAGATGAAAAAGGACGGTAGGGTGTGTTTTACTCACCGTTCATTGGTGCATGGAATGAACCCTACGGCTACTATCATTTCCCGGGTTGAACCCCATGACTTTCATGAAAATGATATGGGAG
>JALVSV010000185.1:1281-5874 GCA_027024125.1 Methylothermaceae bacterium
CCTTAGAACTTCTCGAATCTTACGCATGGACAATCGCTCCATATAGGCCCCCTTGCTCCGTTCAAAAGGACCATGGTAGTGAACGATGGCCTGCGCCGCTCCCTGCCTGAAAAGATGGTCAAATGACCGTGGAATCGGTGGTCAAATGATTGTGGAATGGATGGTCAATTCAGCGTGAAATGAGTGGTCAAATGGGCGTGGAATATGCACCATGACTTTCATGAAAATGATATGGGAGCATGAAGCTCCACGACTTTGCATAAAATACCAAAGCAAGGTCAAGGGGTCTGACTTGAGGGCGTTGGTGGCCTGGACGGCCACCATCGAGCCTCCATGGAAGGATTTACGGCGTCCCGAAAGGCAGATCCCTTGACCTTGCCCCAATTACCGTGTCATGGCAAGTCAAAATCCTGCCATCTTTCACATATCCGGACCGAATATCGCAAGCCCCCGACCCAATTATGGGACAATCATTTCAACTTCATAAACATCATCACTAACGCCGGAAAATCTCTTCATGTCCAACCCACCTGTTCATCCCTGGCTGTGGCTTTTGGCCACAATGTTTCTTCTGGCCGGCTGTAGTTCAGGGAAAGCTCCGCCGGTCACCGAGCAGCCTGTTGAGCTGGACTACGATCTGGCCTTCAACCTGCCGAGCCAGCTTATCGACTATCAGAGCCAGGTGAAACCCATCCTGGAACGCCGCTGTGTAGTCTGTCATGGTTGCTACGATGCCCCGTGCCAGCTCAAGCTGACTTCCCGTGAAGGCATCGGCAGGGGTGCCAATCCAACGCTGGTCTACGATGGCGAACGCATACTGGGTATCGAACCGACCCGGCTGTTCATCGATGCCAATACCGATGCGCAGTGGCGGAAGAAAGGTTTTCACCCGATCGTCGACGAGTCGGGGACCACCCTGCCGCAAGACAGGCTGAAAAATTCGGTCATGTACCACCTGCTGCGGCTGAAACAACGCTATCCCCAGCCCCGGGTCGGCAGACTTCCTGACGATTTCACCCTGGGACTGTACCGCGAGCAGACCTGTCCGACCCTGGAGGACGTGGACGACTACAAGGAGGAACATCCATTGTGGGGCATGCCCTATGGAATGCCCAATCTCGAGGATACCGAATACCGCACCCTGGTGCAGTGGCTCGCCCAAGGTGCCCCCGGGCCACGGCCTGCAGAACCATCACCCGAGGCCAAGGCACAGATCCCCGTCTGGGAAACATTTCTGAACCAGTCTTCCAACAAGGAACGACTGGTGAGCCGTTACCTGTACGAGCACCTCTTCAACGCCCACATCCACTTCTCAGGTGCACCGCCCAGGGAATTCTACCGCCTGGTCCGCTCATTCACCCCCCCAGGTGAGCCGGTGGATGAAATCCCCACCGTAAGGCCCTTCGACGACCCAGGTCCAGCCCCTTTCTATTACCGTCTGCAGCACTATCATCCCAGCATCGTTGCCAAGGACCACGTTGTCTACGAGCTTTCCAAGGCAAAGCTCGACAGATTCAAACAACTGTTCCTGGAGCCCCCTTACCAGGTGAAAAGCCTTCCAGGATATTCGCCAAAGGTGGCGTCCAATCCATTCAAGACCTTCCGCGACATCCCTCCCGCCTCCCGTTACCGTTTTTTGCTCGATGACGCCCATTTCTTCATCGAGGACTTCATCAAGGGGCCGGTCTGCCGAGGACAAATCGCCCTGAGTGTCATCGAGGATCATTTCTGGGTATTTTTCATCAATCCGGAAAAACACCGGTTTGGACTTGACCCGGAATTTCTGGAAGCCAATGCCAATTACCTCCAGATGCCAGACGGGGAAGGGGATTCGTTCAATATGTTCAGCGTCTGGACCGAATATGCGGGACTACACAGAAAATATTTACTGGCAAAACAGCAGGTTTTCGAAAGCGTGCATGCGGTCGATCTGAATCATGCGCTTTCCTACCTCTGGGATGGAGATGGCAAAAACCCCAATGCCGCCTTGACCATCTTTCGCCATTTCGACAGTGCATCGGTCCTGCCGGGCCTTCATGGTGATTATCCCGAGACGGCCTGGATCATAGATTATCCATTGTTCGAGAAGATTCACTATCTGCTGGTGGCTGGCTTCAACGTGTTTGGCAATGTCACCCACCTGATGAATACCCGCCTCTACATGGATTTCCTACGCATGGAAGGCGAGGACCAGTTTCTGCTGTTTCTGCCCGCCGATAAGCGCAAACAGATTCGCGACTCCTGGTATGTGGGACTTCGTGCCCTGGTGAAACAGGAAATGGACGTTCCCACGGCATGGATGGAAATAGAATCTGTGGTGGGTTATCAGACAGACGACCCCCAAAGGGAACTATATCGTCTCATCGAAAGACATCTTGGACCTATGGCTGGCCCTCCGGACCCTCTCAACCGCTGCGAGCCGTCGTCCATATCAGACTGTCAGGCTAACGAAACCACTGCGGCCAAGGCCAAGGTGAATCTGGCCATGCTCCGAATCGCCGCTATTCGTGGTCTGCAGCTCGATGTCTTCCCCGATCTGGCACTGGTCCGGGTCAGGATGGAACCACCGGAAGAAGATCTTCTATACACGCTGGTCCGCAACAAGGCCTATCTCAACATCATGTCGACCATCGATGAAGACAGCCCACGCGACCCCACAAACGATACACTCACGGTGCTCGACCGGTTCACCGGCACCTATCCCAACTTCTTCTTCGTGGTGGATATTTCGGAGATCAACAATTTCACCGACCGATACACATCGATCCAGAGCGCCAAAGATTACGAACGCTTTGTCAGCACCTATGGTGTCCGGCGAACCAGCAGCCGCTTCTGGCAAGAAGCGGACTGGTTTCAGGAGCGATACCTGGAGACAGAACCCATCCTGTCAGGCATTCTGGACCTCAATCGCTATCACAATCGCTGACGACGTCACCGCCTGCCCTGACGTCGCCAGCGGTCGGCGATCGCTTCCACATCCAGATCCTCGGGCCCTTCACGCCATGCGGCATGATAGTCCACGTCCTGACTGTGTGGCGCCGGATCGGGTGGACGGATCTGTACCCGGGTCGGAAGCGGAACCGCCTCCCCCATGATCATTGCCTCCCCCCTGCCGAGTACCGACAGGACATCCATCAAATTGCTCTCGGCATCGGGCACGATGCCACGGATATATGCCTGATCGTCCGGATTGGCCAGTCGCAGACAGATGAAAGTGCCACATTGTGACAGTACCGTCTCCGACACCTCATGAGGACGCTGGCTGACCACAGCTAATCCGACACCGTATTTGCGGCCTTCCTTGGCGATTCTCTCCATCGACTTTCGGGTCCCCTCATAGCGGGTCCCGCCTTCACGGGGAATATAGGTATGGGCCTCTTCACAGACCAGCAGCAGCGGGAATTCCCGCCGACCCGGGTTCCAGTAATTGAACTCGAAGGCCAGCCTGCCGATCTGGGCGGACACCGCAGGTCTGACATCGAAGGGTACCGCGCTCAGATCGATGACGGTGATATGACATTTAGGCTCGCCCAATCCCACAAAATCCCTGAGCAGTTTTGGCAACGACTCGGAATGGTTTCTTCTCCGGGGTTTAAGCAGAAAATCGTAGCGGACATCGCTGAGGCGACTGTGCAGCTTGATCAGAAACTCGTCGAACTGACCAAACAGCGGCCCCTTGGTTTTACCGAAATCCTTCCGCATCTCATTGGCTTCTTTGAATTCCTGATACAGGTCATCGAGGGAAAAATAGATGGGGGCGTCGATGGACACGAACCCCATTTCCAGACGCTCAGCTTCCTTCCTTTTCAAGGTATAGAGAGTTTCACGGAGAAAAGCCATCTGCACGGAAGCTGCGCTGTCACTGGGATCGACGAGCAGATCGACCAGCTCTCCATAGGTCATCAACCAATAAGGAATCTCCAGATGCCTGGCATCGATGAAACGGTAGCTGCCTTCCCTGAAAGCGGAATGGATCTTTCCCTGGCGATCACGCCAGCAATATTCCCCATGGAGATCAAGCAAAATGATATGGGCACGGGGCATCGTTTCGACGGCTTGCTGCAAGATGCTTGCGACCGTCCACGACTTGCCGGAGCCAGATTGCCCCAGAATGGTGAAGTTCCGCCCAAACAAGGCATTGGGTTGAAGATAGGTGGTCTGGGCAGGCCGATTACTCACTTTCCCCAGGGAGAAACCGTAATCCCGGTAAGTCGCGAACATGCTTTCCAGGAAGGCCTCGTCGACTTCCGTTACCGCTGCACCGGGCATGGGGTAATGCCGTACCCCGCGAACGAACGCGCCGTCTTCTGTGATCTCACCGAGGGGCAACATTCCGATCCGAAATCCTTCCGCCTCCTCGGAACAACTGCTGATGAAAGCAAGTATCCGCACATCCTTGCATTGAATCAAAACATAACCACCCAGACGGCCCAGACTCTCATCGTCAATGCACGCCTCGAAACGGCCGGCTTCGATCCGGATCAGTCGGTTACCAGGCATAATGATACTCTGACACTCTCAATTGGAAATATCCTTAAAGATAGTCCAATTGCAGGGATTCACCCTTTACCGGAGATAGATACGGCTCTCACG
>JALVSV010000186.1 GCA_027024125.1 Methylothermaceae bacterium
CTATTCAAGCCGGGGCAGGTGGTCTGCTACGAAAAGCGCCGTGAATACTTCCTGTAGGCTCCACGCCGGCCTCCCTGCCGGCGAGGCTTTCGAAGCAGACCACCTGCCCCTTCATTCAATCCGTTATGTGTTTAAATGACGTGGTCCTGAGCGGTTCGATGCAGGGGGTGCCGCCAATTTTGCCTACTGGAAAGATCGATGATGCTTGAGAACCTGATTGACAGCGATCCGAGCACCTTCATAGAATGCGTTAAGTCATATCAACATTTCACCCTTATGAACAGGGGAGTCCAATGAGCGTGTTTTGCAGATGGTTTGGTCTCATGGCGGGTATGATCATGATCCTGCTTTTTTCCGCATGTACCACCACCAAAACGGAATTGTCCAGTTGGGTCAATCCTCAGGTTGGGCACTTCCATCCCCGGCATGTGTTGGTGATCGCGGTCGTACCCAGGGAACCCATGCGGGAAGTGTTCGAAAGTAAGATTGTGGAAGAACTGCAAGCCCAGGGGATCAAGGCCACACCCAGTTTCAAGGTTTCCAGGATCAGCCATTGGCAAGACAAGACGCAGTTGGAGTCCCTGATTCATGAATTGAGAGCTGACTCCGTCCTCATAGCGGAACTTATTGGGGTCGAGGAAAAAGAAGTGGTTCATCCGCCGCAAACCTACAGCGTTCCTGCAGGTGGATATTATGGTTATTATATGTACGGCTGGAGAACCGTGCATCAGCCTGGCTATGTCACCCGGCATCAGGTAGTGCGTATAGAGAGCAATTTGTATGACGCCAGAAAAGATCAATTGGTCTGGTCGGCCCGGTCCCAGACAATCGATCCGGAAAATGCCCTCAACGCCATGGATTCAGTCATTGCTGCCATGATGGCCGACCTGAAAGACAAGGGACTGATCGGGCATTGAGCCGGTTGCCCCATACAAGTGGGAGCCAGATGAAGCAACCGGATATTCGTTGATCAGGCAGCCTGTTGGGTAGCTGCGCTATCCCAGCCTAGTGGATGGGCAGGCGGAGGTGCCAACGGTTCCAGGCGATCTATCAGTTCAAGGGCATCATGGCGGACATGGTTTTGTGCCATTTCCCGGCGAACGTCGTCTTCTGTGACCAGCCCCTTTTCCAGGCATTCTTTGACCAGACCAAAGAAGTAGCGCTCGATGTTGGGATCGGGGTGGGTTTTGTAATGCCCCAGGAAGGCGTATTCGCCAAACAAATGGCGCCGCGCCCTTGATATCAATCCCAGGAAATTGTTTCTCTCCGGTGGGCGGAAATCCACCGGCAAACCACTTTTCCAGGGTTGGGTGCGGCGTTTTGTGGTGTGGAGCATTTTGGTCTGGGGGGTGAGCTTGTCAAAATCGTTCCATTCATTTTCGAACAGGCCGATGAGCTTCCGGGGTTCGCGTTTGAGGCAGATCCAGTCCATGTAATCCACCTTGAACTCGAACATCTGATTGAAGGTTTCTTCCACGTTCCAGTGAGTGAGTTTGGCGTTGTCCAGAAGCATCACGCTGCTGGCCAAACACCCGGTCTTGCCCTTTCTGCCACTACGGGGGCGGCACATGATGCCTGCATCTCCCATATCGCGAGACAGAAGTTCCCAGACGTCACCAACGGCGAACACGTCCGGATCGACAACAACTGATCTGCCTTGGTAGTTCATCCGCTCAGGAGGCATGAAACGAAGGGGAGTGAAGGATTGCAGATCGTCGTTGAGCCAGGTTCGTTTCACTCCATCGCGCAGGTAAAGCTGCCCTTCCTTCTGGTGCATGAAAGGAAAATCCTTGTGCTCGAGGATTTCCACCTCGAATTTGTCGGCATGGGGGGAGTTTCTTTTCATGCTGTACGCTGCAACAATGGCTCCCAGCCATTGTTTGTGATTGGTATGGATAAAGACGCGGTGTTGCATAGTTTTGTAACCTCTTTCCCCGGTTGAAGTGAATGATCAGTTTAGCTGAAAAAAACCATGAAATCGATAAGGTTATGGAGTCAATCTGACCGCCAGACCCAGAGATCCGAGGTTTTGCACAAAGTCCCGCATCCATTCTCTGGACACAGTTCCCAGCCTTGTCGCCTCAGGTTGCATGGATGGCCTGGCCAGTCCATAAAGCATGACTTCCTCTATCGGGATGCCTTGTTGCAACGCCATTTCGAGAAAATCGAAATATGCCTGACATTCATGGGGTGCAGGCGGTTGGCCATCGAAACTGAACAGACAGGTCTGGATACGAACCGGGCACAGATCGGCGGCTATTGCGAGATTTTCCATGATTTGCCGTGGGCTTATGGCGATGCCATTGATCTTGCGTATCCCTTCATGGGTGGCGCGGTCGAGCTTGAACCAAAGCTCGCCACCAATCTCCTGCCACCGTGACAGCCCGGCCCGCACCGCAGGTCGATGAAGCATGCTGCCATTGGAGATGATGACTTTGGCGATGTTCAAAGTGATGGGCAGGTCGTTGAGCACCCTGGCGATGGTCTCGATGGCATGGTCGAAAGCTTTCAAAGTCGTGGGTTCGCCATTGCCTGAAATGGCGATATCGCGTAATTGCTGGTGGCTCGTTGGGACCTCGAATTGCCGATAAAATTCCCTGGTGTCTATCTGTTCGAGCAGGCCCGCCAGTTCAGCCTCAAGTGTCTCTAGATCCAGCTCGGGGGCGGCACCACGCCTTAGTTCCGGCACCTGGCAATACAGGCATCGCCAATTGCAGGCGTTGTTGGGGTTGAAATTGATGCCTACTGAGATACCACCTGCCCTGCGTGAGACGACCGGATAGACGTAGGTCAATCCAGCGCTGTCACGGCTGTGGTTTGAGATCTGTAGTGTGCGCCTTGCCTCAGTATCCATCGTTTAAAGGTTGCGGGATGGCCTGGTCTCCGATGAAACGCCAGAAATCGAGCGTGCCTTGCTGTTTGAAGGGGATGCGAAGATCCCGGCTCCAGCCTCGGGCAACACTCAAATGGCCCTTGACTTCATAGTCGATGGCCTGATGAGTGCCAAGTTCCATCACTTGTTGCAACAGATCTAACGTTTGAACGTTGGCTGTCATCGGGAGACTGGCACTGCCATAGGCAGGGACACTGATGTGCTGATTGCTGAGACCTCGCGCCAGTGGTTGGCCATTCAACAGGATATCGGCGACCACTCCCTTGATTTCAAACCCGTAATCATTGGGGTTGTCGATCCTCAGTGTGACCAGGAATTCCTGGGCAAGCAGTCTGCCGCCCCGTAGCTGGACATCGGTGACCGATACCTTGGGATATTCGAATGTTGAAAGATTGGCGCAGCCAGAGAGCCATAGAGGGGCAATCAGGAATAGAAACAGGAGCACAGGGCGCATTTGCTTTGTTGAAAAAGGTTTGGATGAAGGAATTCTAACATGCCAGTTCAGGAGAGGTGGACCTTCGATGTATCAATCTTCGGTCTTGTCTTCGTGTTCGTATAATTCGGCAATCTCCTTGAGTCTTGCGACCGCTTTACCATTGATGCTGTCTTGAGGGTAATTGCCCTCGGCATCCTGATTTCCTGCGGGAAGACCCATCAGGATCTCCAGTGCCTGATTCACATGACTGACAGGATAGAGATGAAATCGGGCAGCTTCCACGGCATCGATCACCTCGTCCTTGAGAAGCAGGTCATCGCGGTTGGCAGCCGGCAGGATGACTCCGTGACTCCCATCAAGCCCTCTGGCCTGACAAAGATGGAAGAATCCCTCGATCTTTTCGTTGATGCCCCCAACTGCCTGGATATCGCCATACTGGTTGAGTGATCCGGTGACTGCAAAACTCTGGCGTATCGGGAGGTGGGTCAAAGCCGAAATCAGAGCGCTGACTTCAGCCAGGGCAGCACTGTCGCCGTCGATGTAACCATAGGACTGTTCCAGGGCGATGTGGGCAGAGATGGCAAAAGGAAACTTCTGGGCATATTGATAACCCAGATAGCCAGATAAGATCATCACTCCTTTGGAATGGATGGGCTGACCCAGGTTGACTTCCCTTTCGATGTCCACGATCCCTTTGGATCCGGGATAGACTGTTGCGGTGATTCTTGCAGGAGCCCCATAAGAGGATTTTCCGGTTTCGAAGACGGTCAGGGCATTGATCGTACCCACTGAAACCCCGTTGGTGTCGATCAGAATAGTGCCATCAAGAATTTCTTCGAGGATCATTTTGGCCAGCCGGCCCTCGCGTGCGGCTTGGGCCTGGAGTGCCGAAATCACGTGAGTTTCTTCAATCAGCATCCGTTCTTCTCGGCTGCGCACCCAATCTGCTTCCAGCAACAGGTCGACGATATCGGCGAAACGGGAAGAGAGTTTGCGTTGACATTCGGCAAGGCGGGAGCTGAAGTCAGCCATTCTTTGGACAGCGGACCGGGTAAGCGGTGCGGTTTTTTGCAGCCTGGTCTGGTGGGCGAGGAAACGGGCGAACAACGCCAGGGTTTCGGGAGTGCGTGGCAGTTCATCTTCGAAATCGGCCAATACTTTGAAAACTTCGCAGAAATCAGGGTCGGCCTGTTGCAGCAGGTAATATTGCTCTCGGCTGCCAATCAGAATGACTTTGATCTCCAGTGGAATCGGCTGGGGCATCAGGGTGGCAGGTAATAACGTGGCAGGTTCCTGCAGGTGTCGCTCGATCACCAGTTGTTGGCGCTGCAGGGCCCGTTTCAATGCCACCCAGGATAAGGGTTCGGCCAGTAGTTTGTTGACTTCGAGGATCAGGTAGCCGCCATTGGCCCGGTGTAAGGAGCCCGGGTAGATCATGCGATGATTGGTCTCCAGCATTCCTTGTTCGGTGGTGTATTCGATATGACCGAACAGATTGGGGAAATTAGGATGGGGCTCGTGAATCACCGGAGAACCTTCCATGGCGTCATGATGGACGAACAGATTGGGTGCATAGCTTTCCTGTAGCAGTTTGCGTTTGTCCGCCTCTGTGAATTGTTCCTGGCAGAGCTTCTCCTGGGCGGTCTGCTCCAGATCTTCACGCAGGGAACAGAAGTAGCGGGCCAGCCCTTCGTTGCTGCCGTATCGCTCCTCCAGTGGGCTAAGAAGCGGATCGATGGCCTGCCGGATGGTGGCATGATCCAGGTGGCGTTGCTTTTCTGCGGCCTCCCGCTTCCATTGTGGTAATTCTGCCAGCAGATCGGCCAGATAGTCCTCCAGTCGGGAGACTGCCTGATTGAATGCCTCCCGTTCTTCTTCTGTCATACGTGCGAACTGCCCCTCATCCAGGGGGGTTCCATCGCTGAGTGGGGTAAAGGTGATGGATTCTCCCTCACGAAACACTGCGACGTTGAATTCCAGGGCCTTTTTTTCCACCAAGCCGAGGGCGTGTTCGTAACGTTGGTTGAACTCCCGCTCGATGGCGTGTTTGCGTCTTTGGTAAGAAGGGCTTTCGAAGGCGGCTGGAAAGGTATCGAGCAACTTGTCGATCAGATGGTCGATAACCTGGAAAAAATCTTTGCTTTGACCTGCAGGCAGAGAGACGGCTGCAGGTTCCCGTGGTTGTTCGAAGTTGTTGAGGTAGATCCAGTCGCTTGGCGCCGGATGTTGCTGGGCCGTTTCTTGAAGCAGGGTTTTGGTCAGAGTGAGTCTGCCCGATCCTTCCTCACCCATGATGTAGACGTGATAACCGCAGCGTGGCATGGCAATGGCAAATCGCAGGGCCTGTTCGGCGCGGCCTTGACCAAGGACCCCTTCCAATGGTTCGAGTTCCGCGGTGGTTTGGAACGAGGTAAAAGCAAAGTCAGCTACAGGTTGCAGGTCCGTGGCGGAGATAGTGGGGTGGTCCGGGGGCTGGTTCATGGGGGAGGATTTCCTTTTCCCTGTATAATGA
>JALVSV010000187.1 GCA_027024125.1 Methylothermaceae bacterium
AGATAAGCCATCAAAGTCGTAGTACGCAAGGATGCCAGAGCGGTGAGCTGCCAGCGTCTTGGAGAACTGCTTGTCTTTTCCGCCGCCCCCAAAAACTGAACAGACCAAGAGCACTGACGAACAACGTCAGTGCGGCCGGAGTGGATACCGAACGAAAACCCCCGGTTTTGCCGGGGGATAGATGACTGTTGTAGTATCTAAAAAAAGCATAAAAAACGGGGTAACACGTTTGCAGAGAACCACGGGGGTCATCAGGCCCCATACGCATAAACTGCTGGCCTTTATCAGAATGGCGGATGACCTGTCAGTTATTTTTACACTGTATTTGGTGCTAAAAATTCTGGCCATCCCTTTCGATTTGCCTTATCTGTTTCTGGGGATCGGAGCCTCGGTACTGTTAGGGTTCTATTGCGAGGTGTTCGAGGTATACCAGACTTGGAGGGGTTCGCCTTTTCACCGTGAAGCATGCCGGTTGCTGGTTGCCTGGCTGTCCGCTGTCGTGACCATGGTGGCGCTGCTGTTCCTTGCCAAGGAAGCAGAGACATATTCCAGGTTGGCACTTGTGTCGTGGGTGGGGATTTCAGCCCTCTTTTTAATGATACTCCACGGAGGGTGGCAATGGTTAGCCCGCCTGTTGAGAGAAAAGGGGCGCAATACTCGAAATTGTGTCGTTCTCGGAGGCAACCATCTTGGCAAGCGGATTGAAGATGCCATCACTACACAGCCGTGGTTGGGTCTGAATTTTGTTGGATACTATGATGACCGTCCACTCGAACGTATGGTGCAGGGATGCCGCCCCCGCCTGGGGAATCTTAATTGTCTGTTTGAAGACACCAAGTCCGGCAAGGTGGATTATGTCTATATCTCCCTTCCCATGAGCGCCGAGAAACGCATTCGTCAGATTGTGGAAGAGCTGGCCGATAGCACTGTTTCAGTATTCTATGTGCCCAATTTCTTTGTATTCAATTTGATCCAGGCGCGCTGGTTTACCATGCAGGGCATTCCTGTGGTCAGTGTCTATGACACCCCTTTTCATGGTACCGACGCCGTGCTCAAAAGGTTCGAGGATGTGGTGTTGGCGAGCCTGATTCTGGTGCTTGTATCGGTGCCGATGTTATTGATTGCTTTGGGAGTCAGGCTGAGCTCAACCGGGCCTGTGATTTTCAAACAGCGCCGTTATGGCTTCAATGGGGAAGAGATCGAGGTTTGGAAGTTTCGTTCCATGAAGGTCTGTGAGGATGGGGATAAGGTTGAGCAGGCCAAAAAGAACGATTCTAGGGTGACCCGGATTGGTACATTCCTGCGACGTACCTCTCTGGACGAGTTGCCCCAGTTTTTCAACGTTTTACAGGGCACCATGTCCATTGTGGGACCGCGTCCCCATGCAGTGGCCCATAACGAATATTACCGAAAGCTGATTCCCGGGTACATGTTGCGCCACAAGGTCAAGCCAGGGATCACCGGGCTGGCCCAGGTCAACGGCTTGCGCGGTGAGACCGATACCTTGGATAAGATGGAGCGCCGTATCAGGCACGACATAGAATACATTCGCCATTGGTCGTTGTGGATGGATCTCAAGATCATTTTTTTGACGGTGCTCAAGGGGTTTAGGGGAGGGTATTGATGTGGGAGTCAGGGCTCCGTCATCTATTCGGTCCCGGGGCAGGTGGTCTGCTTCGAAAAACGCCGTGAATACTTCCCTGTAGGCTCCACGCCGGCTTCCCTGCCGGCGAGGCTTTCGAATCAGACCACCTGCCCCTCCAATCAATCCTTTACGTGTTTAGATGACGTGGTCCTGTGTGGAGAGTGGTTGTGCTTGACAAGGGGAATAA
>JALVSV010000188.1 GCA_027024125.1 Methylothermaceae bacterium
ATACATAACACTAATATTTTTTGGTCTTGATTCTGCTCCACCTGTGTTATTTGAGTTAAAGGGTGAAATATCAATGTTGTGATTATGCACACCTGCTTGATTAGAATCAAATGCTGGGATATTTATAAAATGTTGATGTCCACCATTTGATGAAGTATTTCTAGATGGTATTGTAATGTTATGATCATGTACAAGGAATGGGTTAGTATTTGTATTTACCGTTTGGTCATTAACCCCGTTTTGTATTGCAAAAACATAATTTCTAAACTGACCAACCCCTGCCTGGATTGTTCTTATCTCATAACTGAAGGAATGCTGGTGCGAAATTGTTGTAGAAGAGGTTGTTAATGATAATGCTGGTAAATTATGTTGATGTGATCCATTTCCAGAAGTGGCTTGAGAAGGAGGATCTATACTATGAAGATGATTACCTGCAAAATTAGTATTTGTTAAAGGGGGATTAATTATATGATTATGTTGTCTATTGATTGAGCTTTGTTTAGTGCCAACTGCATCTCCAGTAGTTCCATCTCCCCTATCTGTTCTACTATTTGCTGCAGGATCAACACCTGCACCATTATCAAAACCTCGTAGAAATTGCCCCCGATAATCTGGAATATTAAAAGTAGTACTGCCATTTCCTGCACCATAATTTGTACCTATTACAGCAAATAAATCGGCATAGGTAGTCCTACTAATTGCTTGTCCATTACACTCCAAATACCCATTTGGCACATTTCCTGTTGCAAATGTTAAAATAGAACCTTTTGGAGTATTATCCATATTGTCTAATAACCTTATCCAGTTGGTTCCGTTAAAGTAATAAAACCCTTTTACATCATTAGTTTGATATACCAAAAGAGCTTCCGCTGGACTAGTAATTGCAATACGCTGAGTAGCCGTCATTCTAGGAATTAAAAGCCCTTTATTTGTTGAAGTGATATCTAATCTTGCTGATGGAACTGGGTTGGTATTGTTTCCTCCTATTGCAACATCATCTGAAAAGTAATTTTCTGTTCCGCCAAAACCCCAACTAAATCGAGAACCATTGTACCAAATAGCTTCAGAACCACTTACAAAAAGGGCTGGACCAGTACCCAAACCTTCTCGAAGGTTTAAAGCACCTACCACAGACAATTTATTGTTTGGAGAAGTTGTTCCAATTCCTACATTACCTCCATTTATATAGGATGCTCCATCACCTCTTATTTTAGTTGTAACTGCTCCGTTTCTATAAATATCTAAAATACCGTCATTCCCTCCAGAACCTCCATCAATAAATCTACCTAAAACTGTTCCGTTTGTATTTCCATCTCTAAAATACAAATCACCACCTAGTACTGTATCTCCGTTATTTAAAACAGTTAGTTTATTAATACCGTTATCTTGTACATTAAAATTACTACTTCCATTTAAATTAAACGTTAGTATGTTATTCCCTGTTGTAAGGGTTGTATTTTGTAACAGATTACCTCCAAGTCTAATATTATTGGCGTTGGATGTAATTCCGTTTTGACCCACCACATGGATAACTACATTTCCAGAAGTCCCTCCTCCAATGAGTCCATTTCCTGCAGTTAAACTTAAAATATCTCCATTATTACCTTTCCAACTTGATGTTATACTATCCCAATAATAAAACCCAACGGTTCCATCAGTTTGGTAAATTAATAATCCGTTTGCAGGAGATGCAATGGCATTTTTTTGTGCTTGTGTTAGTCTTGGTACTAACATTCCTTTATCGGTTGCTGTAATGTCTAAGGCAGAAGAGGTGTTGGGTGTGGTAGTACCAATACCTACTTGCGACCAAGTAAATAAACTGCTTAAAAG
>JALVSV010000189.1 GCA_027024125.1 Methylothermaceae bacterium
CCCTGTAGGCTCCGCGCCGGCCTCCCTGCCTGCGAGGCTTTCGAATCACACCACCTGCCTCTTCAATCAACCCTTTACGTGTTTAAATGACGCGGTCCTGCTCGCTGAGTAGCAGTGGGTTGTTTTGATATATGGTTTAGTATATGTTCATGGTCATGAATATATCTGTGGTTTCCCTGCTCCAAATGCTTTCCGATCTGACCCGTTTGCGCTGTGTCGTGCTGATAGAGCAAGAGGGTGAGTTATGTGTCTGTGAGCTGACCCACGCTCTGGATCAGATCCAGCCCAAGATTTCACGCCATCTGGCCCTCCTGCGGGAATCAGGATTGGTGAGCACGCGTCGTCAGGGACAATGGATTTTCTATCGGATCCATCCCGAGTTGCCTCCCTGGGCCCGGCAGATCATCGAGGCGGCGGTCGAAGGATCTACGAACCGCTCCCCCTTCAAGGAAGACCGGAAGCGACTGGCGCAGATGAGCGGACGCCCACAGCGCTGTTGTGATTGAATTCGTCAAATGTCGACCGCTCCCAACCAATCCGGTCTTGACTTGACCGGGCCAAGGAAGGCCAGTCCATGGCCCTGGCGGGTCTTTGGGAGGTATGGCGCAGTTCCGATGGGGGAAGGCTGGAATCGTGCACCATCCTCGTCACCGACGCCAACGAGTTGATGAAGCCGATCCACGACCGGATGCCGGTGATCCTGCCGCCTGTCGAATGGAAACCCTGGTTGGATCCTGATTATTCCGACACCGGGGTGCTCAAGTTATTGCTTCGGCCTTATTCTTCTGCGGGAATGACCGCCTGGCCGGTCAGAACCCTGGTGAACAATCCCAGGAAAGATACGCCGTCGTGCATCGAGGCTGTGGAGTCAGTAGGGGGTTGAGATACGTGGATATTGGCGTTGTGCTCAGAAAGCGGTTGCAGGCAAAGAAAAGAGAAGCACCGATTTTCTGATCAGGGGAAGGCGCGGATGACAGCTGGCAGGACCCATCATTTGATCCTTTCCCAGCGCCTTGCGGTGCAGCCTCAGGGCGCCTTTCAGCGAGAAGTACTGGTCCAAGATCCCGGGCACCCTGGCCTTGCGGGACTGGATATAGCGTTCGATACCGCGGTTGACGGCTGCTCGATCTGTTGTGGGTCGATGGCTGGGATGGAATTGGGTGGTGAGTTGGTCATGGTATGTCGCAATGTCTTTGTGATTGACCGTTTGGACCCGCTCATCCAGAAATCTTTCCACTGGCTGGGGTGAATAACGGGAACGCCAGGGTTAGAATCTGCATGAGGCATTCACAGCATAACAGGCTTACCAATCGAAGATCAGGGGGTGACATGGAACATCTGGGCGATCCTTGCCGGACAGACTTCGGCCTCGAGAACCACGGGCTCAAAAAGCTGGGCCGGATATATTGGACCCTGCCCACGGCCCAGCTCTACGAGCATGCGATCCAGCGTCGCGAGGGCTGGCTGTCGAAACACGGTCCCCTGGTGGTGAGGACCGGGAAACACACCGGGCGGGCGGCCCGCGACAAATACATCGTCGAGGAACCTGAGAGCCAGAGCGATATCTGGTGGGGGGAGATCAACCGTCCCTTCCCGGTGGAAAAGTTCGAACTGCTGCATCAGAAAATGTGTGCCTATCTGACCGGCAAGGACGTCTTCGTTCAGGACTGTTTCGCCGGCGCCGACCCCCATTACCGGCTGCCGATCCGTGTCATCACGGAGAACGCCTGGCACAATCATTTCGCCCGCAACATGTTCATCAAGGCACGTCCCGAGGAGAGGCGGGGTCACCGACCGGAATTCGTGGTGCTCCAGGCTCCTTCCTTCCT
>JALVSV010000190.1 GCA_027024125.1 Methylothermaceae bacterium
CCTGAGCGAAGGCCTGCTTGAAATAGTCGTAGAGCAGCCGGGAGCGTTTTGACAGCACTGCCAGCGAAGCATCGTTGCCCATCGATCCTACCGGATCCTGGCCTGTGGCGGTCATCGGCTGGAGAAAAACCTTGAGGTCTTCCTGGGTATAGCCAAAAGCCTGCATGCGGTCACGCAGGGTCTCTTCATCAGGTGGCATGGGGGCTACTTCCGGTGCCAGTTTTTCCAACTGAATCTGGGTGTTGTCCAACCATTCCTGATATGGCGCCTGGGAGGCCAGTTCGGCCTTCAGCTCCGCATCATCGATGATACGACCTTGTTCCAGGTCGATCAGAAGCATTTTCCCTGGCTGGAGGCGCCATTTCTTGATGATCTTTTCTTCTGGAATATGGAGTACCCCCATCTCAGAAGCCATCACCACCATGTCGTCTTCAGTGATGAGATAGCGGGCCGGGCGCAGGCCATTGCGGTCCAGGGTGGCACCGATCTGACGGCCGTCGGTGAAAGCGATGGCCGCCGGACCATCCCAGGGTTCCATCAATGCAGCATGATACTCATAGAAGGCGCGGCGTTTCTCGTCCATCAGGGGATTGCCGGCCCATGCTTCAGGAATCAACAGCATCATGGCATAAGACAGGGAATACCCCCCAGCGACCAACAGCTCCAAGGCGTTGTCAAAGCAGGCTGAATCCGATTGTCCTTCAGCGATCAATGGCCAAAGTTTATCCAGGTCATCACCCAGGAGGTCTGAATTCATTGCATGCCGTCTGGCAGCCATCCAGTTGATATTGCCCCGCAAGGTGTTGATCTCACCATTGTGTGCGATCATTCGGAACGGTTGGGCGAGATCCCAGGAAGGGAAGGTATTGGTGGAAAATCGCTGATGTACCAAGGCAAGCGCGGATTCCATGCGCGGATCGTGCAGCTCAGGGTAGAATTCGCCCACCTGATCCGACATCAGCATACCTTTATAGACTATGGTGCGTGATGAAAGGGACGGCAGGTAGAATCCTGCAGGGTCATCCAGGCTTTTGTTTCTTACGTAGTTTTCCGCCTGTTTGCGGATGACGAACAGTTTGCGTTCGAAAGCATCCTGGTCAGGGCAGTTCGTTCCTTTCCCTATGAAAACCTGACGGACCACAGGCTCCAATGCCTTGACCGACTCGCCAATAGTGGTGTTATTGGTCGGGACATCGCGCCAACCCAGGATGGATTGTCCCTCGTTGTGGATGAAGTCTTCCAGAACCTGCTGGCACAATTGACGGTTGTCTTCCCCCTGGGGAAGAAATACCATGCCCACGCCATATTCTCCTTCCACAGGCAAGGTGATGCCTATCTTCGAGCATTCTTCCCGCAGGAAACGATCAGGGGTTTGCAACAGTATGCCGGCGCCATCTCCCCCTTTGGGATCTGCACCTACCGCGCCTCGGTGAGTCAGGTTGGTAACGATCTCCAGTCCCTGCTCTACGATGGCGTGGCTTTTTCGTCCTTTGATATTCACTACGAAGCCTACGCCGCAGGCATCGTGTTCATTTCTGGGATCGTATAGACCCTGTTTGCGTGGGAATCCGCTATGATTCATATTCGACCTCATCAGGATACGCAGTCGGGGGCCCTGGTGGGGCAATGAAGCCCATGTCCGGTTCCGGACCCGTCAATCCGAAGAAAAGCACAAAAGCATAGGAGACTTGGCTACGATTTGCAAGATTGGCATGGTTTTACTGAGAGGCCTATGCGCTCATGGGCGATTGGCAATCCTGGGAGTGGCGGTTGCCACCATGGTTTCCTGTGGGGGCTCGAATCCCCCCCGGAAAAGCGCTTATCCCAAGATAGAAGGTAATTTCTATCGGGTACGACCGGGTGATACCTTGTATGCAATTTCCCGGAGAAGCGGCCATAACTATCGTGCCATTGCACGCTGGAATCATATAAGGCCGCCTTATACGATTCGGGTCAATCAGGTTCTTCGTCTCACTCCTCCCCCACGGAAAAAGGTGCAGGTTCATGCTTCCCGGACCCCGAAACCGCGTTCCTCGTCTTCCCGAAAAAAAAATTCAAAAAAAAATTTAAAGATTTCCTGGCGCTGGCCGTTAAAGGGGGTGATTGTCAGAAATTTTGTCCAGACAGGCAGGAAAGGAATCGACATTGCGGCCTCTGCGGATACCTATGTGAGGGCAGCAGCAGCCGGAAAAGTGGTTTATAGCGGCAGTGGTCTGGTCGGATACGGCAATCTGGTGATTATCAAGCATGGGGAAATCTTTTTGTCGGCCTATGGCAATAATCGCCGGCTCCTGGTTAAGGAAGGGCAGGGAGTCAAGGCAGGTCAGCTCATCTCGGAATTGGGGAAAAGGGCGGGGGCTCGTCCCATTCTTCATTTTGAGATACGCCGGCAAGGGGATCCGGTCGATCCCTTGAAATTTTTACCCAGGCGTTAACCTGATTTCAATCTCGGGAGGAGTGGGATGGTTCAGAAAACGACAAGTGTGGATAGGGCGGATATGACAATGAATGAAATGATTCCTGAATGGGGTGCCGAGGCTCTTGTAGAGTCTACAACGACTACGCAAGGTGGAAGTCAATTCGATGCGACTCAAATCTATCTGAATGAATTGAGCCAGTCCAAACTATTGACCGCGGATGAAGAAAAATATTACGGTACCTTGGCACGTCAAGGGGACGAGCGTGCCCGAAAGCGCATGATCGAAAGCAATCTGCGGCTGGTGGTCAAGATTGCCCGGCGTTATCTGAACCGGGGGCTACCCCTGTTGGATCTGGTGGAAGAAGGGAACCTGGGATTGATCAGGGCTGTGGAGAAATTTGAACCGGCAAGAGGATTTCGCTTCTCCACTTATGCTACCTGGTGGATCCGCCAGACTATCGAGCGTGCCTTGATGAATCAGACCCGAACCATACGTCTGCCCATCCATATCGTCAAGGAGATGAATGTCTATCTCAAGGCCATGAGACAGTTGTCTCAAAAAATGGACCGTGATCCCACCCCCGAAGACATCGCTGCCTATCTCGACAAACCGGTCAAGGATGTGGAGCGCATGCTCAAACTGAACGAGCGTACGACTTCCGTTGACGTACCCTATGGCAAAGAATCCGACAAACCGTTGCTGGATGTCATGACAGATGAAGCAGTGGAGGGTCCCGAGGAACAAATTCAAGATGAAACTGTACACAAACATATGAGCCGCTGGCTGCAAAAATTGCCGGAGAAGCATCGTGAGGTGCTACTGCGCCGATATGGCTTATGGGGGCATGAGATCTCCACTCTCGAACAGGTTGCCCAGGAATTGCAGGTGACCCGTGAGCGGGTCAGGCAGATTCAAATGGAGGCGGTAAAGAAACTGCGTGAAATGCTGGAAAAAGACGGCTTTTCAGTGGAGACGATTTTTCATTGAACGCTGTTTCATCCGGTTCCTGAAGGCCGTTGTTACCCGCCCAAAAAGGCGGGTTTTTTTTGCTTTTCTCAGGGTGCCGTAACGAACTGCCAGGACGGATTCAAAGCGTGGGTGCCGAATTTGTTGGCTGCAATCACTTGGCATGGGTTTGCAGGCAGGGCATCATAAAACCATGGCAACATCGTCAGTCCGGCAAAAGTCTCTTTCTGCGGGGGTGGTTCTGGTACGTTATCAGAACCGGGAACCTCATTATCTATTGCTTAGGGCCTACAATTACTGGGATTTTCCCAAAGGTCAGGTGGAACCTGGAGAAGAGCCTCTGCAAGCGGCAATTCGTGAAGTTGAGGAGGAGACGGGATTGAATCATCTGGTCTTTCGCTGGGGGGAACGCTATCTCGAGACCCCCCCGTATGGGAAAGGGAAGGTGGCAAGGTATTACTTGGCCGAGGCGCCCAAGGGTGAAGTCTATTTGCCTGTCAGTCCAGAACTTGGACATCCCGAACATCAGGAGTTTCGCTGGTTGCCTTATCAGCAGGCGCGTCATCTGCTCGTGCCTCGTCTTCAGGTCATTCTCGACTGGGCAAACAAGCAAGTCACCGGGTCAGAGCCAACAGGGAATGGATGAGTGCCAGATTTCGACTACGGCCAAAGTAGCCTTCCTCAGCAACCCCGGTAATTATCCTGAATCCGCCGGCCGAGTCGAAGTGGTCGAGACCCATATGGCGTGGGTCTTCATGGCTGAAAAGTATGTCTACAAACTAAAAAAACCGGTTCGATATCCTTACCTGGATTTCAGTTCGATTGCTTTGCGGGAGTTTTACTGCCATGAGGAAGTGCGCCTCAATCAGAGGTTGGCGCCTGGAGTCTATCTGGGCGTCGTGCCTCTGACCTGTAACAGAAGGGGGCTGGCGATTGATGGTAAAGGATCGATCGTGGACTGGCTGGTCCGAATGCGCCGGCTGCCACGCAGGCAGATGCTCGACTGGATGCTAAGGGACGGTCGGCTGGGGGCCTGTCATCTCCGACGGTTGGCCCACCTCTTGGCGGAGTTCCATGGTTCCTGTCAGTCGCTGCCCTTCTCTGGGGAAGCCTACCGGCAACGCTATCGAAATGATATTGAGCGGAATCTTGAAGCGTTGCAGGGCTTGAGGTCTGCCCTTGGGGGTGTGGACTATCGAAGCCTGGGTGAAAGTCAGCTGTCGTTTCTGGAACATAGGTCCGACTGGTTTGATGCCCGTGCCAGGGAAGGAAATGTCATCGAGGCACATGGTGACTTACGTCCCCAGCACATCTGCTTCCCTGATGAAAAGCCATTGATCATCGATTGTCTGGAATTCAACCCGGATCTGCGCATTCTCGATAAAGCGGATGAAACCGCTTACCTGGCGATGGAATGTGCCTGGCTGGGATACAGTGAAGCTGGAAAGGAATTCCTGGCTTATTTCGAGCAGTGCAGCAAAGATCATGTTCCCTTTCCCTTGCGGGCGTTTTACATGGCTTATCGGGCCAGTCTCAGAGCCCGTTTGCTCCTCAGTCGGCTGCGTGAGATAGAGCCCGCCCGGTGGTCCAGGTGGCAGCAGCGGGCATATCGCTATCTCGATCTGGCCAAACGATATACCCGCGCGCTAAGTGGCTAGCCTGCCAGGCTCTTGACCTTTTCCAGCATGGACTGGGCATGTCCTTCAGGATTGACGCCGTATTCCACATAAGCGAGCTGTCCGTTTTTGCCGATAATGAAGGTCGAGCGAACGATACCCATTTTCTTGACACCGGCTTTCTCCTTTTCCTGCCAGACACCGTACGCCTCGCACAGGGTGCCATCGGTATCTGCAAGTAGAGGCAGCCTGAGTCCATACTTGTCAATGAAAGCCCGGTGCATGTCGCATGGGTCTTTGCTGACCCCGATTACAATCGTGTCGTACTTGGCAAATTCATCCGCCAGTTGGGTGAATTCGTTGGCTTCGATGGTGCATCCTGGCGTATCGTCTTTGGGATAGAAATACAGCACAACGTTCATTTTGCCCCGGAAGTCGGCCAGACTGACAGGGTTGCCATCTTGATCCGGGACCGTGAAATCAGGAGCGGGTTGGTTGGTTTGCAGTATCATGATTGGTTCTCCTTTTAGTTGTCCAGTGGGGAAGGTTGCAGGATATCCACCCTGCCATCGGCGCCAGTGAATACGGAAGTGGCCAGCCGATGAAAGATTCCATGTTCCAGTACGCCGGGTAGCGAATTCAGCATGCTGTTGAGCGTGCTGACATCCAGGGAGGATCCGAACACGGCATCGAGGACCATGCCGCCAGCCGAAGTAATCGCCACTCCGGCAGTACCCAGCCGGAGTTCGACCTTGGCCCCTTCTGCTTCGAGCAGGGCCTGGACCATCTGCCAGGCATAGGGGTGGACCTCCACGGGAATGGGGAAACGTGCACCAATACGGTCGACCAGTTTCGTTCGGTCGATCAAGACCCAGAATCGTTCACTGCTGCTGGCCAGCAACTTTTCTTTGACCAAATCCTGGCCGCGTCCTTTGAGCAGTGTCGTATCCGGTGCCACTTCATCGGCTCCGTCCACATAGAGATCCAACCGGCTGATTTGTTCGAAGGCAAGGAGGGGCAAGCCCAATTCTCTGGCCTTGAGTGTACTGATGGGCGAACTGGCGACCGTGGTGACGTTCAGTCCTTCGTCGTGATGGCGTTTGGCCAGGGCTTCGATGAAACAATCGGCGGTGGAACCGGTGCCGAGACCGACGGCCATGCCGTCCTCCACCTGTTGTGCTGCGTGGTGGGCCACCAAGGTTTTGTCGTTCATGAGAAAGGCCTCCACATCATCAGAGATAGGGAATTGTTGAGTATGTTACAAGGAAATGATGGGGTCAACTCGAGGATGAGGAAATTTCACTCCAGCCAATCGGTCAGGGAATGGTTGTGAAAGACTTTGACCAGGGTTTCAGCCAGAAAAGGGGCAATGTCAACCATCTCGATTTTCGATCTTACCGCCGAACTGTCCAAACGCCATGGAACGACACTGTTGGAAATGACGATTCGGTCTAGTGCGGGAGTGTTCAGAATATCCTTGGCGACAGAGTGGAACACCCCATGGGCGGCAATGGCGATGACACGGGTCGCACCCTGGTCTTTCAGAGTCTCGGCTGCATGGATCAATGTGCGTCCTGTCACGATCATATCGTCGATGATCAGCGCTGTCGCACCGGCGACATCACCGACCAGACGACCGTGAAACAACTCACCAGCGCTGCGAAGCTTCTCTACAAAGGCAATGCCCACAGGATGAGTCTGTACTTTCTCGAGGCGCTGACGAAGCTCCTGGGCACGTTTATAGCCTCCGGTATCGGGCGAGACGATGACGATCGTCTGTTCTTGACCTAGCATGAAGGGCAGGTGTTGGAGCAGCAGGGCGGAAAAACTCAAGTGTTCGGTGACGCAACGAAAAGCATTTTGAAAGGCGGCTGGATTGTGGACTTCCAGGGTGACTACCCGATCGGTGCCTAATGCTTCCAACATTTCTGCAAGATAGCGCAGGCTGAGCGGATCCCGGGGTTTGGTTCTGCGATCCTTCCGTGCGTAGGCGAGGTAGGGGGCAACCAGGGTGACTTCACGGGCCGAAGCGTCCCTCAGGGCACCGATGAACATCAGTAATTGGCATAGCTTGTCATTGACGCTGAGGTCGGGATCGGAATAGAGGGAAGACAGCACAAACACATGGCGCCCGCGGACGCATTGCAATGGCCTGACCTTGTATTCGCCATCTTCGAAAATACGTTCTTCATGGGTGCCGAGTTCGATATCGGAATGTTCGGCGATGTGAATGCCCAGTTCCCGGGAAGCATTCAAGGCAAAAAGCAGTGGTGTGGACATGTGAATGCCTGAGGGTCTGAAGATGGGCTTCCATTGTCGGATATCGTGACATCGGCGGCAATGGAATCTTTGCTATGCTTGCCAATATGAGCACTCCCATGGTGGAGGATCACTGTATGGAATATTCAAACGAGGGATTTTCCCAGCTTCATATCGATGTGGCCAGATTTGCCACCGATGATTTCAATCCTTTCCACGATGGAAGAAAATGGTGCAGGATACGTGGCAATCCCTTCGATGGTCCCATCGTTCTGGGATTTCAGACCGCCACATGGTTGGCTGAGAAAGTCGGCCACTTTCGTCGTCAACACGATGATCCTCAGTGGCTGGAGGAAATGCCATTCCTCAATTATCAGATGAATTTTGCTTCGGCACTCAAACCAGGCCAGATGTTTGCCCTGACCATCAAACAGTCTCGTCTCGATTCCTCCAGGGGCCTTCTGAGTAACCGTGTCCTGGTAAAAAGCAGCACGGGCATGGTGTTGATGGGGCATCACTCCCGTTCCTGTGCTTCACAAGTGAAAATCGAGCCCGAAAGATTGAATTTACCGGAGTTGGGCAATTGTGAGGACCGCAGCGCAATCAACGGGAACTGGTTCCTGAAGCGCAAATTCATGATGACTGCCAACGCCAAGAATTTTCTCTTCGCATCCAAGGTAGAGCCTGCGGACTATTTCGATGAACTGGAAAACCGGGTCTGTTTCCCCGCCATGTTTCCGGTGAGTTATATTTCCTGCGCACTGCTGGAGCGGGCGCAGGGGTTCGGATACGATTTTGAGGCGCAACCCATGGTGTACAGCAGACATGAGGTGAGCCTGGACCTGAGAGTCGCCGAGCAGATTCACAGCAACGACCGCCTGCATATTCTGGTCGCTCCCGAGGAAGAGTCGGAAAGCGTGCATCGCTTTTACTGCCTGGGGCTGATTGACAATACCGTGCTGTTTTCCGCGTTGATTTCCCTGGTGCCTCTGGCGCACATCGTCAAGGCATTGCGCCGCTGAGTGGCAGTAAGTCTGGTAAAATCCCCTGGTTTCTTCAGCAAAGGATGGACCAGCACCCATGAGCGTACGTACCCGTTTCGCGCCCAGTCCCACCGGTTATCTGCATATTGGCGGTGCTCGCACCGCCCTGTTCAATTGGCTCTATGCCAGAAAACATGGTGGTCGCTTTATTCTTCGAATCGAAGACACTGACCGGGAGCGATCCACCACCGAGTCGGTCAATGTCATCCTTGAAGCCATGGTATGGTTGGGCCTTGATTATGACGAGGGCCCCATCTATCAAAGCGAGCGCTTTCCCCGTTATCGTGAGGTCATCCAGCAACTGCTCGATGAGGGCAAGGCCTATCATTGCTATTGCACCAAGGAAGAACTGGATGAGATGCGTCAGTCTCAAATGACGCGCAAGGAGAAACCCCGTTATGATGGCCGCTGTCGACACCGCCAGGAACCTCGGGAAGGTGTCAATCCAGTGGTTCGTTTCAAGAACCCCACCGATGGGACGGTGGTCGTCGAAGATCTGGTTCGGGGCAGGGTGGTGTTCCAGAACCAGGAACTGGACGATCTGATCATTGCCCGTTCCGATGGGACACCGACCTACAATCTGACCGTGGTGGTCGACGATCTCGATATGAAGATGACCCATGTCATCCGTGGCGACGATCATCTCAACAACACACCAAGGCAAATCAACATCATGCGTGCTTTGGGTGGGGAGCCTCCGGCATATGCACATGTTCCCATGATTCTTGGGGAGGATGGCGCCCGCCTGTCCAAACGCCACGGTGCGGTCAGCGTGCTTGAATACCGTGATCAGGGTTATCTGCCCGAAGCACTGCTCAATTACCTGGTGCGTCTGGGCTGGGCACACGGTGATCAGGAAGTGTTCACCATCGATGAGATGATCGAATGGTTCGACATAAAGGACGTCAACAAGTCGGCTTCCACTTTCAACCCAGCCAAATTGTTGTGGCTCAACCATCATTACATCATGCACTCCGATCCCTTGCACGTTGCGCATTACTTGCGTTGGCATCTCGGAGAACTGGGGGTCGATCCAGAAAATGGTGGTCCCGATCCGGTCGAAGTGGTGAAGGCACAGCGTGAACGCTGCAAGACACTCAGGGAAATGGCAGAGAACAGTCTGTTCTTCTATCGTGACTTTGATCACTACGATGAAAAGGCAGCGAAGAAGAATCTCAAGCTGGCGGCGCTGGAACCCCTCAGAAAGCTCTATCAGCAGTTTCAGGCCATCGAAACCTGGCAACCTGATGCTTTGCACCAGGTGGTGCAGGAAACCGCTGAGTCTTTGGATATGAAACTGGGCAAGGTGGCCCAGCCTTTGCGAGTGGCATTGTCCGGTTGTGCGGTCTCACCGCCCATCGATGTGACATTGCATCTATTGGGCCGTGATAAAGTGCTGGAAAGGCTCGCTTTTGCCATTGAGTACATCGAAAAAAATTCAGATTCTCCCTAGACAAGCCCATTATCGAACCCTATAATAACTGCTTCTTTTGAGGGGCCATAGCTCAGCTGGGAGAGCGCTACAATGGCATTGTAGAGGTCGCCGGTTCGATCCCGGCTGGCTCCACCAAGAGATACAATCTGTCCCCATCGTCTAGTCGGCCTAGGACACAGCCCTTTCAAGGCTGCGACACGGGTTCGAATCCCGTTGGGGACGCCATAATATCAGAAAGGCCCGCGTAAGCGGGCCTTTCTTTTGCTCAAGTGACCAAAGCAATGAGAATCCGCCGGGTTCTCATTGCCTTTGCGCAGCTTCCCTGCTGCCGACACCCGCGGACAGAACCACTAGCAATAGGGCAGAATGGATTGATTGAAGAAACAGGTGGTCTACTTCGACTTGAATAGATGACAGGACCCTGAGAAATACGCGATCTTTCTTTGCAGGGAGTGGCCAAACTATATTGATAGCCTGTTGCAGGATTGTCGTTTATGGCTTTGGCCAAAAAAAGAACCAATCACTGGCCTTTTTACAAAGGATGGCCATGTGATAAGTTATCACCACCGGATATCAGAGAAAAAACAAAAGGCTTGCAGCTCCTGCTGCAAGCCTTTCACATGTGCCTGATCTGGTGCCGAGGGGGAGACTCGAACTCCCACGGTGTTGCCACCACCAGATTTTGAGTCTGGCGCGTCTACCAGTTTCGCCACCTCGGCCAAACGAGTGGTGAATTATACCGGATCGAAGGTCTCCTTAAAAGATGCGTACCAGTGATTTTCATTATGAACTCCCCAAGGAATTGATCGCCAGCCATCCCCTGCCTGAGCGGGCAGCCAGCCGCCTGCTTGTGATGGGGCCAACCGGAATGCTCGAGGACCGTAAATTTTACGATCTCATTTCCTTGCTACGTCCCGGAGACCTGTTGGTATTCAACGATACCAAGGTCATTCCGGCCCGTATGTATGGGCATAAGGAAACCGGTGGCAAAGTGGAGGTTCTGGTTGAGCGGTTGCTGAAGGATGATCTGGTTCTGGCTCATGTGCGAGCCAGTAAAAGCCCTAAACCGGGAGCGGTCATCGTTTTGGAACGGGGATATTCCTGTCTGGTTGAGGGGCGTCAGGGCGATTTGTATGTTTTGCGATTTTCCGGAGAAAGGATTTTGGATGTTCTCGAGCAAGTGGGGCATATGCCCCTGCCTCCTTACATTGATCGATCCGATACCAAGGTGGATCGAGAGCGCTATCAAACCGTCTATGCGCAAAAACCAGGGGCGGTGGCGGCTCCTACAGCAGGTCTTCATTTTGATGATCTCATATTGTCGAGAATCAGAGAACTCAATGTAGAGACGGCGTTTGTGACGCTGCATGTGGGTGCCGGGACATTCCAGCCCTTGAGGGTGGAGGATCCGGGAGAACACCGGATGCATAGCGAATGGTTCGAGGTGACCGAATCCACTGTGGAGGCCGTGGAAAGAACCAGGAGGCGGGGAGGGCGGATTGTCGCTGTCGGGACCACTGCCGTCCGGTCATTGGAATCGGCTGTCAGGAATGGGCGGCTCACGGTCTGTCGCGGCGAAACGGATCTTTTCATTCGCCCTGGTTTTCGGTTTCAGTGTGTCGATGCCCTCGTTACCAATTTTCACCTGCCGACATCGACGTTGTTGATGCTTGTATGCGCCTTTGCCGGTTACGAACCTGTGATGACGGCCTATCGCCATGCGGTGAGGGAAAAATATCGTTTTTTCAGTTATGGAGATGCCATGTTTCTCCATAGGGCGGAACGATGAAAAAAGACCGGCGCTCGGATACAGGGTTCCGTTATCTATTCAGGCCGGGGCAGGTGATCTGCTTCGAAAAACGCCGTGAATACATCCCTGTAGGCTCCACGCCGGCCTCCCTGCCGGCGAGGCTTTCGAATTAGACCACCTGCCCCTTCAATCAATCCTTTACGTGTTTGAATGACGTGGTCCTGCGCTTGGATAAGGCGTGGTTGACAGTCTTAGCTACATCCAACTTGAGAGGAGGAGTAACCGATCGGTACTGAGCGCCGGCGAACAGGTTGAAGAGGTTATGCGAAAACAGGTTAAGCAATGCATATGCCAATATAAAAAGTTTCTTTGAACCAATAAGATAGGGTCTGGATGGAATGGGGGAGATCTTTTCCTGTCCCTTGTCGATCTGGGAAATTGCTCACTCATGCGGCATTTGCCTCATATCCCTGTATGTGCTCTCCACGTAGTCGGTCTGTCGCTTTTCATGCGGAAGTGGGAGGCAGATTTCATGGGATACCCGGCTGGGAGAGGGGGTCAGGAACACGATCCGCTCCGCTAGCGCAATGGCCTCGCGCAGATCATGGGTGACAAAAAGAATAGTATGAGGGCGATGCTTCCACAAACGTATGAGCAAGCGGCGCATCCTGTCTGCTGTGGCCGTATCCAGGGAAACGAAGGGTTCGTCCATCAACAGCAAATGGGGCTCGAGTGCAAACGCCCTGGCCAGGGCGACGCGTCGGCTCATTCCCAGCGACAGCCTCTGTGGATAGGTGTGCTGAAAGGGGACCAGTTCTGTCAGTTCCAGCAATTCGTCGATGACGGTGGTAGGAACCTGAGGGGGCAGGGCCAATTCCAGATTTTGTCTCACGGTACGCCAGGGTAGCAGGCGAGGCTCTTGAAACATGTATCCCAGCAACGGGGGTTCGGGAAGGTGAAAATTGATCCGGCCCTCGAACTGGGTATCCAGACCTGCGATGAGATTCAATAAGGTAGTCTTGCCACAGCCCGAGGGTCCTACCAGGCAGACGAATTCGTTTTGCCTCAAGGTCAGGCTGAGGCCTGAGATGGCCAGATGCGGCTTTGCATTGCCTTGGGCGGAAAAATGTTTGGAACGGATTTCTATCTCGATGTGGCTCATCGGCGCCAGCGGTTGGCATAGTGGTCCAGGGGTTGCAGTATCGTCCATTCCAGGATCTGGATGACGATGACAAATGCCAGCGTGTAGGCGAGAATGGCGGCGACATCGAACAGCTGAAAGAACAGATGCAGCTGATAGCCCATGCCATTGCTTTGTCCCAACAGTTCCACCACCAGGATGATCTTCCAGATCAGCGCCAACCCCGTGCGTGCGGCGGTCATGACGAAGGGATAGAGTTGGGGCCAGATGACATGACGCAAGGTTTTCCAGCGACCGAAACGGTAGACCTGGGCCATTTCCAGCAATGATCTGTCGAGTTGCCTGGTCCCTTCGCGCAAAGCGACAGCGACATTGGGGAGTTTGTTCACCACCACAGCTATGATGGCGGCGATTTCTGTCAGTCCGAACCAGACATAACACAGGATGATGGTGACCAGGGCCGGAATGTTGAGAAATACGGTCAACCAGGGATCAAGCCACTGATCCAGTCTGCGGTGCTGCCCCATCAGGATCCCCAATGCGCACCCCAGCAGCATCGCCAAAACGAAACTGATCCCCAAGCGAGACAGCGTGATGCCGAGATGATAGGGGAGTTCGCCCGACTCGATTGCCTGTGCCAGCAGCAAGAAAACTTCGGATGGACCAGGTAGCAGGGGCGAATGAAACCACCAGGCAAGGACTTGCCATAGGAGTAGCAGGATGAGGAGCGAGGCTGGAGGGATCAGGCGTCGCATTCCACCCAATGACGACTACAGATGTCTGTGACTTCACCAAGCACGTTTGTTTTCCTGCAGAAACAGGTTGCAGGCCCATCCATCCGGCGAAGACAGGAATACAGGGACCGTGGCGTCAGCCTGATAAACATCCTACCGGCCTCATTGGTGGGGTGAGAAGGATCATACTTTCAACGCGGTAAGACGAAATCCATCCAGAACGTTCCCCGGGGTAGGGTATCCGCTTTGCCAGTCAGCGTTTCCCCTGCCTCTTGGTGCAGCAGGGAATATAGTGTTTCCGCTGCTTTGATTTCCGCGCTGCCCCAGCTGCGAATTCTCCCTTCGCAATAACGCAGACGCAATGTGTCTTGGACTTTGGGATCATTACTGCCGGTCATGGGGGCAATATATTTCCATACTCTCCTATCCGAGCAGATTGCATCCTTGGCGCCATAGGCAGCCCGCATGAAGGCTGAGAGGGTGTCTTTGCGGTCGCTGGCCCACCGTTCTCGAAAGACATAGCTCAAGGTGGGGATGGGAGGATGGATACCGAGTTCCTGCAGTAGGTCACCCCCATTGAGGACCTGTCTGTATCCCTGTGCCTCCAGACGGGCGGCATAGTGCCAGTAGTTGAGTAGGGCATCCAGACGGCCCTGGATCAACTGCTGGTTGAGGAGGGGAGGGGCACCAAAGACAGGTGTGGCATCCTTTTCCAGGTCGAATTTGAATTTCTTTCTTGCCAAAGCTTTGAGCAACAACCAGTTTTCGTATAGCGGGCTTCCTGCGACACCGATACGTTTGCCTTGCAGCTGCCCGATCGTCTGGATGGGCGATCCGGCCGGAACGATCAAGGCTCCGTGAGTGAGGGAGTAAGGGACTGCTGTAAAGTCGAGGCCCTCGCTGCGCTGCCTGGCCACCCAAAGCCAGTTGGTGACTATGACGTCAACCGAACTCCCCTGTAAGGCAATGCGTCCTGCCTGGGGATTGGCCAGGGTGCGGATCTCAAGCGAGAAACCCTGGCGGCGGTCGAGCCCTTCGCGTTCGATGACGGTCAGCTCCCAGTTCAGGGTACCGTAGGCCAGGGCGCCCACAATCAGGGAGCGCGGGCCTGCCTGCAGCAGGGCTGGGAAAAGCATGGCCGCTAGCAGCGAGACGCTGAAATATCGTAGCGATCTGCTCATGGACTTATCCCTGTAACTCGCGGTACAAGGACTTGAATTCTTCGGTGAGTTTATGTTCCGGGGCGTAGTGGATCAAAGGTTTGGCATGGGTGTGGGATTCGCGTACCTTGACCGAGGGTGAGATGCGGGTGTTGAGCACTGGGTGTCCTTCCGAGGCCAGCTCTTCGACCATCTGTTGCGGCAGTTTGGCCCGCCCCTGGAATTGATTGACCACCACGCCTTCCACTTCCAGTACCGGATTGTGGTCCATTTTCACTTCAGCGATGGCCTCCATCAGCTTGTATAGCGCTTCCCGGGAGAAAGCATCGCAGTCGAAGGGGATCAAGCATTTCTCCGCAGCGATCAGAGCCGAGCGACTGTAGAAATTGAGGATGGGAGGGGTGTCGATGAAGATGTACTCGAAATCGTTCAGTTGTTCTAAAGCTTCGCGCAATTTGTAGATCTTGTAACGCGACTCCAGTCGCCCTTGCAGCGATTCCATTTCCGGGTGGGAGGCGAGCAGATAAAGGTTGGCGAAAGGGGTATCTTGAATCAGATCCCGTGCCGAGGACTTCTGGTTCTTGGCGAAAGGGTTGATACTCAGTGTCTCACGGTAGAATTTGGCCAGGGTCTCTTCGGGGTCTTCGATCTTGGCACCTAGCAGATAATGGGTGGTGTTACCCTGAATATCCAGGTCCACCACCAGGGTGGATTTGCCTTCAGCTGCACTGATTGCAGCCAGATTGCAGGTGATAGTGGATTTGCCTACGCCGCCTTTCTGATTGAATATGACCCTACGCATTAGACCTGCCCTGTGGTGTTGGTTAAAATCGAAAGATTGTCGACGCCTCTCATTCTAACACTATTGTTCACAGGATAAATCGAGACGAATGGACGAAAATTACCATCCCCACGCCATCGAGGAAAAAGTTCAGCGGATCTGGGAAGAGAATCGGGTGTTCGAAGTCACGGAGGATCCCGACAGGGAGAAATTCTACTGTCTGTCGATGTTTCCATATCCTTCCGGGCGTCTGCACATGGGGCATGTGCGCAATTACACCATCGGCGATGCCATTGCGCGCTATCAAAGGATGCTTGGCAAGAACGTGCTTCAACCCATGGGTTGGGATGCCTTCGGTCTTCCGGCAGAAAACGCCGCGGTCAAGCACGGTACCCATCCGGCCAAGTGGACTTATGAAAACATCGAATATATGAAAGGCCAGCTCAAACGCCTGGGATTTGCCTATGACTGGAAACGTGAAATTGCCACCTGCGATCCCAAGTATTACAGGTGGGAACAGTGGTTTTTCACTCGATTGTACGAACGAGGTCTTGTCTACCGTAAGATGGCCACTGTCAACTGGGATCCGGTGGACCAGACTGTACTCGCCAACGAACAGGTCATCGACGGTCGAGGTTGGCGTAGCGGCGCTCTGGTGGAACGGCGCGACATTCCCCAGTGGTTCCTGAAGATCACTGCCTATGCCGATGAGTTGCTGTCCGGGCTCGACCAGCTCGATGGCTGGCCCCAGCAGGTCAAGACCATGCAGCGCAACTGGATCGGCCGCTCCGAAGGGGTTGAGATGGTATTCGAACTGGACGGAGGCGAGGGAGAGATCAGCATCTACACCACCCGTCCCGATACGGTGATGGGGGTCACCTATGTGGCCTTGGCGCCGGAACATCCTTTGGCCCTGAAAGCTGCACGGCAGAATCCCGAACTCGAGGCCTTCATCGAAAAATGCCGCAAGAGCACTGTGGCCGAGGCCGATCTGGCCACCATGGAGAAACAAGGCTGTGCCACGGGTATGTATGCCATCCATCCAATCACGGGTGACAAGGTGCCGGTCTGGGTTGCCAATTTCGTCTTGATGGAATATGGCTCAGGGGCGGTGATGTCGGTGCCGGCCCATGACCAGCGCGACTTCGAATTCGCCAAGAAATACCGGTTGCCGATCAAGCAGGTGATCGCTCCGAAACCCGATAGCGATTTGGTTTGTGACCTCGACCAGGAGG
>JALVSV010000191.1 GCA_027024125.1 Methylothermaceae bacterium
GGTCACGATACCTCGTCGCTTCAGCCAGGCGAGCGTGGCCAGGGCTCCGGGTTGAATGGCCGGTTTCATTTTATCCTCGAACACCCTTTCCAGCCTGTTGGCTGGCAGGCCTTCCAGCAGAGCGACCCGCTCTTTCAGTGCCGCGGCAAAATCCAATTCTCCTTCCATGGCGCGCTCGGTGATCCGGGCGACCTGCTGTTTCAGCCCCAGTTCATCGGCGATTTCGTCGATCGTCTCGATGCCGATCAGAGTGGAATCGAGATCGGTGATCAGCAATTTTACCCGGGTTGGGTCGAAATTTTCGGGTAAAGTGTTGACATCGCAATGCAACTGTCTGCGCAAACTCTCGGTGTCCACGGGGTGGTCGTGTAGAAGCAGATAGTGACCCGGCCGTGCCTCGAGAGAGCCTGTTTTCCTGAGGAAATCAAGCTGGGCGGGTTTGAGGCAGCTGGAATGAATGATGGTTCTTAGTTTTGGCATGAATCAGCTCTCCGCCCGGCGGGGGTCGAAAGCGTCGCGTACCGCATCGGAAAACAGGTTGGCGGCAAGCACGAAGGTAAACATAAACAGAAATGCTGCGGCGAGTGTCCACCAGACGATGGGATCACGGGCCAGCTCCAAACGGGCGCTGTTGATCATGTTGCCCCAGCTGTAGGTGGTGGGATCGACCCCGATGTTGACGTAGGAGAGCACAGCCTCGGCCAGTACCAGTCCGCTGAAGTCCAGTACCACCGAAATCAGCACGATGTGAAACAGGTTGGGGACGATATGCCTGGTCAGAATGCGAAAATGAGTGACTCCCAGGGCGTGTGCGGCCTGGACGTACTCCATTTCTCGCAGTTTCAAGGTCTCTGCCCGCAGCAGTCGACACAGACCGGTCCAGCTGGTGACACCCAGGATCAGACAGAGAAAGAAAAGACGGAGGTCGGCGCGCACTGCCAGACTGGTGAATTCGTCCGCATGGGTGGCCATGTAGACCTGGATCATCAGGATGGCTGCCGCGATCAGCAGGACTCCGGGAATGGAATTGAGGGTGGTGTACAGATACTGAATCAGGTCGTCGACCCAGCCACGAAAATAACCTGCCATGACCCCCAGGCCGATGGCAAAGGGTAACATCACCAATGTGGTCAAGGTGCCAAGCACCAGGCCGGTGCGAATGCTCTTGATGGTCTGGTAGAGTACGTCCTCCCCCACCTTGTCTGTACCCAACACATGATATTTCAAGTTCAGGGCGGTCAGGGTGGTAGCCCCGATTATCAGCACGCCGGTTGTCAATGCGAGGGTGATCCAGGGCAGCTCCTTGGGAGGGCGGCCCTTTCTGACTGCGGCAATGACCATGAACAACCCCAGCCAGATGCTCGTCCCCCTGACGGTGCCGCCCAAGACAATACGGGCGATATCCGGCCATTTGTCTTGGGGGTTCTTCAGATGAGCGCCACCATATTTTAATCGGGGGCGAGTCCATATGGTCTGTCCATCGGGCAATTGGATGAACTGGCGGCTGTACAGGTGGGTGGCCAGAGGGGCGGAGTAGGTTTTTTCCACCCGGGTTCTGAACGGCGTCATCCACCGGTCCAACAGGCTCGATACTTCACCATTGTTTCCCTGCCGGAAGTGGATCGAATCCAGCAGGCCGATGGAGGTGAAGGCGAGTAGTATCACCACCGCGACCATGGCAGGACGGCTGCGGATGACCTGCCGCCACGGTCTGCGCAGATGCTCGAGCCGGTAGCTGGCCCAGGTCAGCATGGCCAGACAGAGCATCAGGGCAAATAGCAGGGCATCGGTCCAGAGAATGACCAGATTCATTGCAGA
>JALVSV010000192.1 GCA_027024125.1 Methylothermaceae bacterium
CCATCCTGGATAGGAAAAATTCCAGTGATCCGGGCGGGTTTCCGCTTGCTTCCCTACCTGGCCACCCTGTGGCAGGTGACAGGTCGCACCCCCCTGATTCATATCATGGCCAATTCCGGCTGGTCATGGCATTTATTTGCTGCGCCTGCAGTATGGATCGCCTCCATGAGGGGGTGTAAAGTGATCCTCAATTACCGGGGAGGAGAAGCAGAAGCTTTTTTCTCCCGTTCCTTCAAATGGGTGTCGCCTACCTTGAATCGCTGTCATCAAATCATTGTGCCCTCTCTTTTCCTCCAAAAGGTGTTTTACCGCTTTGGGGAAACTGCAGTTGTGGTTCCTAATCCGGTGGATCTTGGGCGTTTTTCATTCCGGCATCAAAGGAAACAGGAAGCTTGGCCAAATCTGATTATCTGCCGAAATCTGGAACCGATCTATGGAATCCCGACTGCTCTGCGTGCTTTCGCTCTCATTCTACAACGTTATCCAACAGCAAGATTATGGATTGCAGGCTCTGGTCCACAAAAAGGGGAACTGGAAGCCCTTGCAAAACAGCTGGGTGTGGCGGAAAAGGTTGTCTTTACTGGACGCTTGCCGCCGGAAAGAATAGTTGAACTTTACCAACAGGCTGACATACTCCTCAACCCAAGCGAAGTGGACAATGCCCCCAATTGTTTGCTTGAAGCGATGGCAGCCGGAGTGCCAATCGTCAGCACTGATGCTGGAGGAGTGACATATTTGGTCGAGCATGAAAAGACTGCGCTTTTGGTGTCGACGGGAGAATTTGAGGCAATGGCTGCTGCGGTACTCCGAATATTGTCAGAACCGGCTCTCCAAGAATCTTTGAAAAAACAAGGAATGCAGTATGTACAGAACCATGATTGGGAAGTGATAAGAGAAAAGTTGTTTAACTGCTATCGAGCAGTCCTCTAGCTGCTAGGGAACGTAATATGCGTTTTAGTCATATCTTCGGTTGTTTTAAATTTGCTTTTTACTTTTTGCAGAGGATAGAAATTAGGTGTTCTGTTATGAGTGCTGATAATTTTCGAGAATCAGTTGCAATGGAACGCCTGTTCAAAGAGATAACGGGTTACTACTGATGGGTTTTCCACTCAGGGACATATTCGTTACCGTTGTTGTTTTCATCTCCTTGCCATTCATTCTTCAGCGGCCTGACATTGGGATTCTGATGTGGGCGTGGTTGGGTTATATGAATCCCCACAAGCTGTCCTGGGAGTTTGCCCACGATTTTCCTTATGCCCAAATTGTGGCACTGACCACCATGTTTGCCTTCCTGATGTCCAGGGAAGAGAAAAAGATACCCTGGACCTGGGAGACGATCCTGTTGGTTGTTTTCAATCTCTGGATGTTTGTGACCACCGTGTTTTCGCTTTTCCCTGAGCTGGCTTGGGAAGAGTGGAACAAGGTCTGGAAAATTCAGCTGATGACATTCGTCAGTATGATGATCATGACGACACGCTGGCGTATCCAGAGCTGGATCTGGGTGATTGCATTGTCCCTGGGTTTTTATGGCTTCAAGGGGGGTATTTTCACGCTGATGACGGGCGGGGCTTATGCTGTGTATGGACCGACAGGCACCTTCATCGGGGGAAATAACGAGATCGGTCTGGCACTGATCATGACCGTGCCATTGCTGCGATATTGTCAGTTGACCACAGACAAGCCCTGGGCGCGCAGACTGCTTTTAGTGGGAATGGTACTATGTCTGATTGCGGTGGTTGGAACCCAGTCACGAGGGGCATTCCTGGGTTTGGCGGCTATGTCCTCGTTTTTGGTGTACAACAGCCGCCGAAAATGGACTCTGCTCGTTTTTATGCTGATTACGCTTCCAGCGATCTATACTTTTATGCCTGAAAGTTGGCATGAGCGTATGTCCACCATCCAGACATATGAAGAAGACGGATCTGCCATGGGTAGAATCAATGCTTGGTGGATGGCTTTCAATCTGGCCAAGGACAAGATCTTCGGTGGTGGGTTCGAGTGTTTCAGGGGGCCCACCTTTTTGATCTATGCCCCTGAACCGACAAATGTTCACGATGCCCATAGTATTTATTTTGAGGTGCTGGGCGAGCATGGTTTCATCGGTCTTGCTCTTTTTCTGGCCGTAGGTTATTCCGCATGGCGGAGTTGCCGTTGGATTATGCGTAGAACCAAGAGACGTGAAGATTTGAAGTGGGTTTACGATCTTGCCTCGATGTTGCAGGTGTGTCTCGTAGGGTACGCTGCCTCGGGGGCATTCCTGGGGCTTGCCTATTTTGATCTCTACTACAATTTGATCGCTTTGATCGTGCTGGCCAAAGTGATCGCGAAAAAGGTTCTGGAAGAGCAGCCGGAACAAGAGAAAAATAAGGCTTCCATAAAACCCACTTTTTCCTACGTGGTGCAAAAAAGGGAAATACGAAAAAAGGAGAAGTGGGTTTAGTGATGCTGTTCGGCCCATTGGGCCCACATCATGAGTACCCAGATCATCACGCCGTAGTAGGAGGCATGTTCGCCCTGATGTCTGGATTTGAGATCATCCAGGTAGCTGGATTTGATGATTCCTGAGAAATACCGGCTGTTCAAGCTGTCATAGGCCAGGGACTGCAGAGCGGGGTCTGATTGCAGCCAGAGTCCGAAGGGCAGGCCGAAACCGTGTTTGCGCTTTTCGAGAGTGGATTTCGGAAGGAAGTCACTGAAGGCACGACGGTAGAAGGAGCGAAGTTCAAAGCCACACATCAGCATATGGTCCGGGATAGTGGCAGCCAGTTCGACGACCGGTCCCTGCAGCATTGGATAACGCACTTCTATCCCCGCAAGCCTGCACATCCGGTTGACCTTGCGTAGATCATTGTCGGCCAGAGTGATTTTCCAGTCCAGATACAGCATCCGTTTGAGCATGGAATCGGTATCCGGTTCTTGATAAAACTCCCTCAGGTGGGTCAGGGGCCAGTTGGAATCGATCGAGGCAAGAAAATCGGCTTCAAAGATTTCCGATAACGAACTGCGATGAAGAAAATTGTAGGTTTCCATGCGGTCAGGCATGGGAAGCTTTGCCTGTTCTACGTAACTTTTCAACTTATCTGACAAAGGCAGGGGTAGTTCAAACTGAACCAAAGGCTCGATCAATAGATTCTGCAGCCATTCGGGAATTTTGTTATAAAGAGAAAAGATCCTTTGTTTGCGGTAGCGCTCGTTGCCAGCAAATAGTTCGTCGCCACCATCACCGGCCAGAATAAGGTTTTTGCCGTTTTCCCGTGCAAGCCGGGCGCAATAATAGGTTGGTATGGCTGATGCGTTGCCGAACGGTTCATCGTATTCCGCTGCGATTGAAGGAATGGCGCTCACTACATCATCAGGCGTGACATAATATTCGTGAAGACGAACACCGAAATGACGGGCGCTGGAGCGGGCATAGCCCATTTCGTCGTATCCCTCGGCGTCAAAACCGATGGAGAAGGCGGCAGCCTCCTCAGAAGCAAGCTGTTTGAAAAGTCCTGTGATGGTGCTGCTGTCGAGCCCTCCGGAGAGGAATGCTCCGGTTTGCTGCGACTGCCCAAGATCTTCAGCAACGGCTTGCTGCAACCTGTGCTTCAGCTCCTGAGCCAGCTCCGGCTCCGGCCTGGGGTCATCCCGGAAGTCCGGGCGCCAGTGGAAGCCCTGTTCAATGCCTGTCGGACGCCAGATCACATACTGGCCCGGTAACAGCTTTTTCATCTCGCGGTATGTCGCAAGGGGTGACGGGATCATGTGAAAGTAGAGATAGGCAAACAGCGCCAACGGATTAAAATCGGCGGAAATCGAAGGGTGGCGGCGCAACCTGCGGATATCTCCGCCGAACACCAATCCGCCGGGAACTTCGGCATAGCAGAGGGGATGAATCCCCATGCGATCTATGGCCAGTATTCCCTCGCCCGTATCCTGGTTGTAGGCCGCGATGGAAAAATCCCCATTCAGCTGTTGTAGAACATTGGGGCCATGGTCCTGATAGACACGGGCAAAGACAGGCCCATTCCCCTCTTTGGTCGCTTCGTTGGCCAGTCTCGGTGAATGCCAGCGGGGGCGGCCGCTGATAAGGTAGGTCACCGCCCCAGTTTCACCGACGATGCCACTGTTTGAGGCCATGACTGATTGTGGGCCGATATGGGATAGGGAATAGCTGGGGAGCATGGAATCTAGCAGGTCACTTGGGCTATGCTTGTAGGAGAGATTGCCGAACCAACCGACGAAATCGTACATAATGAACCCATCGCGTTATATAGATCTGAAACAAGTGTATAAGACCTTCGTTTTTTATCAAGCTGTGGCTCCAGTGAAATCCATCCATAGAGCGAAGACCCGTGTTGAGAAGTTACTCGCACACCCCGGCCAATGATTCTGTCGCGTCTTCACACTCTTCGGTCACCGGTGCTCAAGTACCCTGTGGTGATCATCGAGAGCGACGACTGGGGGGCAGGACCAGAGGCGCAGGCAGAAGCTCTGGCGGACCTTATCCGGTTGCTGAGGCAGTTCCGCGACCAGAAAGGGCATCCAGCAGTGATGACCATCGGAGTGGTGCTATCGCTGCCTGACATCGAAGGCATTTTGGTATCAGGTTGCTATAAGGCCCGTTATCTACACGAACCCGATTTCAGGTCGGTGGTTGAAATATTGCTAGCCGGGGCGCGGGAGGGGGTGTTCGATCTCCAGCTGCACGGGTTGGCGCATTATTGGCCGGACAATCTTATGGCGGCTTGGCGAAAGGATGAAGCGGTGCGGCGCTGGCTTCTGGAGGATGGATGGCAAACCGAAAAGCTACCCGCCTGGTTGCAGAGTCGCTGGATTGATACCACTTCAGGCTTGCCTTCAAGGCCCCTGGGCCGGGAATCGATCGGGCAGGCGGTACAGGCAGAGGTGGTATGTTTTCAGCGGTGCTTCGGTCGACGACCGAAGGTGGTCGTGCCACCGACATTCGTCTGGGATGCCGATGTCGAAGCAGCCTATGCCGAGGCAGGCCTTGTGGTTTTGATCACACCTGGAAGGGGTTACAATGGACGTTCCACAGATGGGAGGCTTGTGCCATCAGAGCGGTTGTACCGCAGCCTGGAACGGTTGCCCTGTGGTCTCACAGCTCTTGTACGGGACATTTATTTTGAACCTGCTCTCGGGCACAACCCTCAGCATACCCTGGAAGCCATCGCTGCCAAGTGGCAGAGGAGGGAACCCGCCATGCTGGAAACCCACCGCTTCAATTTTCTCGACAATTCCCTGCAATCTTCCCTGAATGCCTTGGGGACCTTGCTGGAACAAACGCTGGTTCAATTTCCCGGTCTGCGCTTTATGTCATCCTATGAATTGGCTACTGGGGAAGAAAGATTTGCCATGCTCCCTTGGGGCCATGCCAGGGTTTTATGGCGGCGCCTGAAACGTTAAAGAAGTATTTTGATGAAAAGTAAAAATGGTTTATTGGTGATCACTGAACTGTTTTTGCCCACCAAGGGAGGAACGGCGGTCTGGTTTGACGAGGTCTACCGGCGTCTGGGGGGCAAAGAGATTCATATTGTTACCGCCGAGGTGGCTGGTGTTGTCCACGATGACAGTCATCCCAACAGCATTCACAGGCTTCGTCTTCGTCGCCATTGGTGGTTGAAGCCAGAATCGCTGGCGATGTATACCAGGTTTCTTTTCAAAGCCATTCAGATCATGCTGAGTAATTCGGTGACTGCGATCCATGCCGGACGGGTTCTGCCGGAGGGCCTTGTGGGATGGGTGGTGGCGATGCTCTTCCGCCGCCCGCTGATTGTTTATGCCC
>JALVSV010000193.1:0-3821 GCA_027024125.1 Methylothermaceae bacterium
TGAGCGAGGCTGCCCCCCAGCTTAACCACCCACACGATCGGACGCGACCTGGAATTCTGACAATACCTCAATCAAGGCTGCTGCCTTATCGAAACTTTCCTGATATTCCCTACGGGCATCGGAATCAGCCACGATCCCTCCTCCAGCCCAGAAATGAACAGACACCTCAGAATGCACCAGGGTCCGGATCACGATATTGGTATCCATCGTCCCGTCGAAACCAATATATCCAATCGAGCCACAGTAGATTCCACGACGAAAATTCTCCAATTCCTCGATGATCTCCATTGCACGAATTTTCGGGGCACCGGTAATGGAACCACCAGGGAAACACCCCCGGAGCAGATCGATCGCGTGGCGGCCAGAATCCAACTCCCCTACCACGGTGCTCACCAGGTGATGGACAGAGGCGAAACTCTCCACCTCGAACAGACTGGGAACCTTGACCGAACCCAACCGGCAGGTCTTGCTGAGATCGTTGCGCAACAGATCCACAATCATCAGATTCTCTGCCCGGTCCTTGATGCTCTCGGAAAGAGCCTGGATCTGATAGAAGTCTTCCTCCGGAGTCAGACCACGCGGACGTGTCCCTTTGATGGGCTTTGTCTCCACCTTGCCTTCCCTGACGCTGAGAAAACGTTCCGGGGAAGAACTGAGAACGGACAGCTGTGGAAGGCGTAAAAAGGCCCCAAAAGGGGCGGGGTTGATCTGCCGGAGACGAAGATATAACCGCCAGGGATCCCCTGTTGCCTTGGCATCAAACCGCTGGGCAAAATTGACCTGATAGCAGTCACCTTCGCGGATGTAGTGCTGGATTCTTTCAAAGGCACGATAATAGTCCATCCAGGACAGATCCGAGCGCGGGGAAGTGTGAAGCTGGAATGCACCTGGAATCCGGGGGCGCGCCTGTTTGAGCAGGGTTGTCACCTCCCGCCACGCCTGGTGTGTGGCGGGCGTCTCCCGCCCGGCCAGAAAAGTCTGCCGCCGCTGATGATCGGAAACCACGGCCCAATCATAGATGCCAACCACCATCTCAGGGATGGATTGAGCTTCCCGGGTGATTTTGGGGAGCCTCTCCAATCGCCTGGCAAGATCATAGGAAAAATAGCCGATCGCCCCCCCGGTGAATGGAAGCATGCCGACATCCTGGATTTCACCAAGCACCTGCCTGACCAGACAGAAGGGATCCTCCGGAGACAATCGAATACCGTCCTGACTCCGGATTTCCGTCAGATGGCCTCTGGTGACCAGGGTGGTCCTTGGTCTGGCTGCCAGAATATCGTAGCGGCCTTGCAGACAATGATGGCGGTTGCTGTCCAGAAACACGGCCCAAGGCTCTTGCGACCAATATGAGAAAAGGACGGAGCTGTCTTCCCGATACGGCAATTCGGCAATGAACATGAGTCTCAGCTGGTGGAATCAGGCTTTGCAGGCATATTAGCAAGTCTGACCAGGGTAAGAAAGGAAAACGACTATTGCCTCAATTGTGCATCGAGCAATAGCGCCAATGCCACGGCGGGGGCACAGTCAGCAGGGGAAAAATGGCCCGGAAAGGCCGCACAGGGGATAAGTTCGGAAAAATCGCGATATGACACACCAAGGCGGCGCGCGACTTCGGGCAAAAGAAATCGTCCCACGCCCGCCCCCACCACGACAATTGGTTCTCCCGGGATAGAAGACATCTTTTTCAGGCAGGCAAGGGTCAAATGTTGCATCTGCAGTTCCATAAACAATCCGGCCAACTGAATCCAGGCTTCTTCTGGAGCATCCTTGCTGTCACACCCGATCATACGGGCGATACGCGTGATGCTGGCAGACACCGTCTTGGGCCCGCCATCTGCCGTTTCAGCCTGGTCGGCATCGGGTGGTAACCGATCCAAAATGCGGTAAACATCCGCTGTCGTTGCAAAATACTCAGCCATCAATGGAAGCGAACATCCCCCGAAAGACACCTGCCGGGTCAAAGCCATCAAGGGGGTTCTGACCACCCCCATATAAACCAGTTCCCCATGCTCCAGTCGGGATCGATCGTCGCTCCCCAGACAGACGATTTCTCCTTTCCGCAAAGGGGCAATATCCGTCGTGGTACTGCCAATATCGACCACAAGGGCAGATTGCTTTGAACCTGCAAGCCATTGAAGGGGAATGAGCCAGTTTTTTGAACCTGATTCGTTGGTGGTTTTTGAAATACAATCAGATAACGGTATAATCCCCGAAGATTCGTACACCCAAACCTCTTCGGCCCCTATCAATCTTCCAAATGCCCGTAATATATTCCACACCCCCTCTTGGCGATCCTTGAACAGATCCACCATCTCACCTGTCATGGTCAAGCCATGGATGCAGCCTGATGGAAGCCGTGAAAGCAAGGTTCCCACCGCCTCATCGAGGCTTGTCATACCCTGCCATAACGGACAAGGAACCTGCCATACAGCTTCGACCCGGCCATTTCGCACCAGGGCGGCCTTCACATGGGCACCACCCAAGTCCCATCCGACGAAAACGTTCATTGTGCTGTCACCCATACGCTCTGACCTTGCAAACCGCGTCGCCAAGAAGCCACCTCGGCCATCGTCCTTTCCCCTTTGGCGATCTCAATCACCATGGCCGCAACCGATGTTCCCAGTGCCCGGGACAGTCCTGTGTAAGACAAAGTCAGGCGTGGATTGATCTCCAAGATCAACGCCCGATCCTGGTGCAGAATCAAATCGACGCCCGCATAACCCCAAAGGCCAGGGATGGCAGCCGCTATACGATCACATAAACGTTGAAAACGTCCATCTTCGTCAGACAAGGCATTGACCTGGCATCCCAACAGATGAAACCGCCCTTCCCGCCTTTCGATGATCTGACGATTGACACTCAGCAACACGGATTTTCCGGAATCGAACAGGGCGCTCAGGCTTAGAGACTCGCCTTCGACGAACGGCTGAATAATGACATTTTGCTCTGTTTCGACGGGCAATTGCGAGGTCACACAGGTTCCCTCACATCCCACGCCATCCAAAGGCTTGACGACCCAGGGAGGCGGTACCTGCAATTCGAATTCCCCCAGGGTCCAGCAAGGAACACATTCGAACGACAAGGATTGCAAGTAACGGATAGTTCGATATTTGTCGGCGGTCAAAGCGATCGCTTCTGAGGTGGAACCCAATGATCCTTTCCCACTTGCAGTGACTTGCCTTGTCAGATTTTCCAGGATACCTCCGGTTTCAGGCGCAACCAGCCAAACCCCGTCGGCCCAGTCGAAAGCCTGCCGCAAGCGATCTTCCGGGGCAACAGAAGTATCGAATACAAACACCTTTATCCCGTGAAATCCGTCAGGCAGGGGAATCCTGGGATCGAGCGACACTGCCAAGGGATATGGCCGCAGATCCTTCAGTAAAGCGTTACGCATGATCGCTCCCTCCCTGGACAGATGCCCGGGTAACGCTTCATCCAAAAGTCCGCCACCGGTAATATATTCAAAAAGGAGGATATTCATGGAACTGATCCCGGTCATCGATCTTCTTCAAGGGCAGGCAGTGTTGGCCCACCAAGGCCTTCGCAAGCACTATCGCCCCCTGTGCTCTCCACTGTGCCCAAGCAGCGATCCCCTGGAGGTCATCGCTGCATACCTGAAGCTGCATCCCTTTCGTACACTCTATATCGCCGACATCGATGCCATCGAGAAAAAGGGAGATAACGGTATAATTATCAACAGGATACGGCAGCGCTTTCCTGATCTCATCCTCTGGATCGATTGCGGCTGGCCACCCGTGAACAATCAGCCTTGGCAAATTCCCGTCATCGGCAGTGAATCACTGAGTGAGGACTGGCGA
>JALVSV010000193.1:3831-5775 GCA_027024125.1 Methylothermaceae bacterium
ATTTCGATGCGGATGGATTTAGAGGTCCGAAATCCCTGTTGGAAAGAAGCGATGTATGGCCACAGGAAGTCATTTTGATGTGTCTGAACAGGGTAGGCAGCGGACACGGCCCTGACTGGCACCACTTGAACCACTACCTGCGCCATCATCCCGAAAAGGATTGGATAGCCTCCGGTGGCATCCGCCATCAACAGGATCTGCATGATCTGGAAAACATGGGAATCAGGCGAGCACTGAGTGCCAGCGCTCTGCATCAGGGAACCGTGACTCCCGAGACAAACAAAAGCCGCCACCTGAAAGGCAGCGGCTTTCATCCATAGCCCTACTTCGCCAAATCAGTCGTGAGCGGCAAACGGATGGTGGACCCGTTTGGCGTTTTCCACGACTTCGCCAGCATTCGGCTTGCCAGCTACCGCATTCTGGATAGCTTCCTTGGTTGCTTCGTAGTTGTAATCCTGGATTTTGGCATCGTCTTCGGCCAGCCAGTGAATGAATACACCGACACAGATGAACACATCATCTGCCTCGTCCAGCGGTATGGTACCGTCTTCGACACATTCGGTCACCGCCATGGCCACTCCTCGTTGCGCTGGCCCAAACATCTGGGTCGCCTGCTTGCCGTTCTTGATGGTCACCTTGTTGAACATCACCGTCGCAGGCTTGCACATCAGATTGGGAGCCACCACCGCCAACAACGAGGTGAATCCGTCTTTGTTGTTTGTCAGGGTATTTGCAAATGCGGTTTCGACAGCGCTACCCCGGGGACCGATGATGAGGTCGATGTGAGCAACCTCATTGCCCTCGCCCTTCAGGGACTCACCGATCAGCATCTTGTTAATTTTTGCCATTCCTACTGTTTCCTCTTTGGTTGACGTTGAAAATAACGACAGAATTTTCTGAATTAACGACATGGTTGCCCTCCCCTTGAGAGTGTCATGGGCTCCATACCCCAGCCACTCCACCTGACCCCTTTCTGTCAATCGAGGCCATCAGTTTTTCCAGACGCACTGCCAGTAAACTGGCAACGGTCAGATCCGCCGTGGTGCCTGGATTGATACCTGCCTTCTTAAAACGTGTATCGACCCTTCGGATCTCAGACACGATTTTTTCCGGCTCGGCGGTTTTAAACAGCGCCTTTTCAAGGCGCTCCATCTCAGCCTGGATCATCCCTGTAAAGCGCTTACCGTATTTCCGTTCAATATGAGTATCGGGGATCTGCCGCAACAAAGTAACGAAGACGAATATCGTTGCCCAATGCTCGTCACCCCATCGATAAACTCCATTATGATAACCGGGAATAGCCCGTTCATAAATATCTTCATAGGAAAAAGTATAGTTGTAAGCAACGCGATCGTGGTTTTTCGCCAACTTCATCGCTTCGAGCAGGGTCACCGATGGCGCTTTATGGACGTCTTGCTGTTCCACCCTGCCCAGCCCTCCTGGCTGTACAAGGCGGATCGTCCTGTATACCCATTCGGCATCCTCTCGGCCAGCGCGCCTGAGCACATGCTCCAATCGTTGCCTCAAACACCCTTCCCCTTCCCTGTGCACCGCTTCCATCAGAGGGGCGGCAAGCAGCACGATCCCCAGATTGGTATTACACCCCACCGCCTCAAAGCTGGAAACGGCCCCATGATAGATCTTCTCTCCCAAGGAAAGATCAGGGTCACACACATAGGGCGCACTCACCTCGGCGCTTTGAATGAAATCCTCCGCCTGCATGTCGTGACCGGGGGAGTGAACGCTCACGTTGCCAGGTTTGAAGGATTCCACATCCAGCGCGCAGGCTTCCAGATAGGCGCGTTTCAACGATTCCACGTCAGGCTGCATCCAAACCACCTTGGCGGATAAAATCCTCCACCAGGAGCCTGGTAACATCCACGTCGCAAACTCCCTGTAAACCCTTCCATGCGGGGATACCATTGACCTCCAACACCCACAGTT
>JALVSV010000194.1 GCA_027024125.1 Methylothermaceae bacterium
AAACCGGTGGCTGAAGTTTGGCTCAATCCAAATAACGACAATATCCCGATTCCCGGAGTTAGAGATCTGGCGGCTTAAAAAAAGTGACAAGTATGTTGACAAATACCGAGATCCCCGTGGCGGGATAACGCATCTTCTCCTCGATTCGCCCTCTCATGGTTCCAGCTGGTATCCCACATCGGGGAAGCGACTTCTATCCTGACAGAGGGGGCCGATGTGGGAGGCCAGGCGAAACGGAAGCGTTCGATGATCGCTGTAAGTCCTTTCCATTTCAGAAATGCACTTGAATGTGGGCAGTCACTATGCCTCACGTGACCTGCTCAACTGATACAAAAGCTGGTCTTTTCTCCCTTGGTATCCATGCTCTCTAATGTTTATGGTATAAAAAACATATGGTATAATTCGACCTATGAAGGCCACCCTGATCATCGACCGCAAGGTCGTGTTCCCAGATGGTGCGATTTTGCAAATGGTCGTCTGGCGCCTGCCAGAAATGGATCCTGAACGCCCACACGGGTTGAAGTACAGATTCTACTAAGGGCTGGCCAATGGTGAATGTGTGGTTCGCTATGACAATGAGCGTGGCAAAGGGGATCATTGTCACTTGGGAAATACCGAAAAACCCTATGAATTTTCAGATATCGAGACATTGGTGGCGGATTTTCTCGAAGATGTCTCTCGGGCACGTGGAGGTGAGTGATGAAAAAGACGAAACTTTCGATCACTGTGGGCTCTGTGGAAGACGCGGCTAAAGACGTCATCGATGCGTGGCACCAGGCCGAACACGGTGAAACCCCGGTCGAGCCACGAGTGGCGATACTTTTTACCGAGCTAGAAACCCTCCTCAGGACATTGACGCCCCAGAGATTCGTGCTGTTGCAGCAATTGCATCAAATGGGGCCAAGCAGCATTCGGGCACTGGCCAAAGCATTGGGGCGTGATTACAAGAACGTACACCGGGATGTCACCGAACTCCTGCGTCTAGGCCTTATTGAGAAAAATGAAGCAGGTCGGATTCTGGTGCCCTGGGACGAGATCGAAGCTCGCCTGGATTTGGCTGCTTGATTGGCTGTGAGGGGTCGTCACATAGAAGCGGGTTGGGGTTTACTAATCATCAAACCCTATACAGCCTTCCAAATAGATTCTCAGGGAGGCTGGATGGATCATCTTGCTCGGATCGAAGCAGTATGCTCTGAATTCTGTTATACACCCTGAAGTTCAAGACGCATAGCAGAAGTCAGATTGGCTTTGTGTTTTTGTTTGCGAAAATACATAGTTCGATCCCTGAAAGTGGCAGATTTGCACAGGTGCACAGAATGCTTGGCCATTAACATTCTGGAAGCGACCCATCTGGCTCATCCCGACCGCCTGAGCAAACTCTTTGCCCTGTTGGCATTGGCCTTCGCCTGGAGTTTGCGCACCGGTGAACAGCTGGCCCAGAAAAAGCCCATCGAGGTAAAAAAACACTCCAGCGCAGGGTCAAATACTATTTCCGTCATGGCCTTGATTTTATCCGTCACGTCCTCTTCAATCTCAACCAGCTCTGGCAGGATTTTTATGCCTGCTGAAATTTTTTGCCACGTCCTGAGCCAGTCAGCATAAACCATGTAAGTATAAGAATTTGTTCGAAGTTTAAAAATTTCAGGAGGAAGAGCAATAATGGCGCGCCCGACAGGATTCGAACCTGTGACCTCAGGCTCCGGAGGCCTGCGCTCTATCCAGCTGAGCTACGGGCGCTTGAACGAATGAATTCTATCCTTTCTTCCCCACTTTTCCAATCTCTTCCTGCAGGCAGGTGGCCAGAATAGGCTTGGCGTGTTTGACTGGCAGGGAGTAGTGGCCTTCTTCTGGCGCGATGGAAAGCTCGGCATTGGGGAGTTGTTGGGCCAGGTGGCGGCTATGGTCGACAGGGACGACGGTATCGGCGCTGCCGTGCCATATACTGACTGGCTGGTTGATGGATGCGGGAGAAAAACCCCAGTGGCGGGTGTGTTGAATGAAGTCGCGCAGAGCACCGGGGGAGCCCTGGCGCAAGCCTTCACGGATGGTGGCGAAGAATGTTTCTCGGGTGGCTGGATCTTCGAGCACCTGACGGTCTTTTTCTGGGAGTCCTTCCTCCATCAGGCTAATGACCCATTGTGGGCGCCGTCTCAGAATATGGGCAGTGGCGTTGCCGAAGAACACGGGAAGCAGCCAGGGAATCTGGCTTGCCAGAAAGAAAGCCAGACGAGCCGCAGGACTCATGAATTTGCGCAGATGAAGCAGAAATACCGGACCTAAAGGGCAGACGAGCAAGACTCGGTCGATGCGCTCACCTAGAGACCATGCGCTGGCCAGTGCATAGGCGCCGCCGCCGGAGACTCCCATGACCGAAAAACGCTCAAGCTGCAATTGATCGGCCAGCCTTTGAAGATCTTCGGGCCAGGCTGCCATGGAGGAAGGCGGGAGTGGATCTGAGCGGCCATAACCTGGTCGGTCAATAGCTATCAATTGGATTCCAAGATGAGATGCAACCTGAGAGGCGAGTTTCGCTTCGAGCCGTGATGAAGGCAGACCGTGGCAGTAGGCAATGGGGTGTCCTTTCGGATCGCCGTAGCGCGTATAGGCGATGGTGCGTCCATCAGGCAGTAGCAGGGTTTTGTCTTCGATCATCCATCTTCCTCCAGCAGGGCTTTAATCTGATTCAAGGCAGCATTGCCGCGTGCTTTCTTCTCCTCTTCGGGCAGGCTGGATCTGCCAGTCCACTCCAGGTCGTCCTGGGGTAGTTCTTCGAGGAAACGGCTGGGTTGACAGTCGATCAGTTCACCGTAGCGTTTGCGTTGTCGGCAGTAGCTCAATGTAAGGGTCTTCTGGGCGCGGGTGATGCCGACATAGCACAGGCGGCGCTCTTCTTCGATATCATCGCAATCGATGCTGGTCTGATGGGGCAGCAATCCTTCTTCCATGCCGACCAGATAGACGTGGGGGAATTCCAATCCCTTGGCCGCGTGCAGGGTCATGAGGGCGACCCTGTCACCGGTATCGTCTTCGCGGCTGCGGTCTAGGATGTCCAGTAGCATCAGCTTTGAGATCGCAGTTCCCAATGGATCTTCACTGTCTTCGGCCTCTTCCAGCAACCGCCTCAGCCATTCCAGTAATTCCTGGACATTCTCCCATTTGCGTTCCGCCTGTTTGGGGGTGGGGGCCAGGTCGCGCAGCCAGTCCTGGTAGTCCAGGGTATCGATCATCTCCCTGATGACGCCAAGGGTGTCGCCGCGTTTGGCGCGGTCACCCGTGTCCACCAGCCATTCGCAGAAGTGCCGAACCCGCTTCACCGCGTGCTCGTTGAGATGTTGCTCCAGACCCAGTTCGAACGAAGCGGAGAACAGGCTGATGTGACGCTGTTGAGCATAACCCCCAAGTTTTTCCAGGGTCGAAGGACCGATTTCCCGTTTGGGGGTGTTGACCACCCGCAGAAAGGCGACGTCGTCGTCGGGATTGACCAGCAGGCGCAGGTAGGCGATCAGGTCCTTGACTTCGGCGTAGTTGAAGAAGGACTGGCCGCCGCTGATGTAGTAGGGAATACGCTGTTCCCGCAAGGCCCGTTCGAACAGGCGGGCCTGATGATTACTGCGATAGAGAATGGTGTAGTCCTGCCAGCGGGTGCGGTGGCGGAATTTGTGGTGAAGCATATCGGCGGCGATCTGACGGGCCTCGGCGAATTCGTCCTCGTGGCTTAGGACCCGGATGGGATCACCGTAGCCATAATGACTCCAAAGTTTCTTCTCGAACACGTGAGGATTGTTGGAGATCAACTGATTGGCGGCTTTGAGGATACGGCCGGTGGAACGGTAGTTCTGTTCCAGCTTGATGATTTCCAGTCGGGGGTGATCCTGTTTGAGCAGGGCCAGATTTTCCGGTTGGGCGCCCCGCCAGGAATAGATCGACTGATCGTCGTCGCCTACCACGGTAAACCGTCCCAGCCGGCCGGTCAGCAGGTTGAGAAGCTGATACTGGGTGCGGTTGGTGTCCTGGTATTCATCCACCAGCAGATAGCGCAGCTTGTCGCGCCACTTCTCCAGGAGCTCTGGATCGTCTTCGAACAGGCGCACCGGCTGTAGGATCAGGTCGTCGAAATCGACTGCATTGTAAGCCTTGAGGCAGCGTTGATATTCCCGATAGAGCAGGGCGGCGGGCAGAGTGTCTGTGTCTGCTCCGGCACGTGCCTCCTCGGGGCTGGTCAGCGTATTTTTCCAGCTGCCGATCTGCCAGGCATAGTGGGGCAGGTTGTCGGGATTGAAGGTGAAATCGCAGTGGCCGAGAATCTCTTTGAGCAAAGTGAGACGATCGTGGCCGTCGAGGATGGAAATGCCAGCCTTGTAGCCCAAAGCCTGGTGCTCACGGCGCAGGATGTCCAAACCCAGGGAATGGAAAGTGGAGACCGTCAATCCTTTGATGCGTTTGCCTTCCAGCAATCGAGCGGCACGTTCCTTCATCTCCCGCGCTGCCTTGTTGGTGAAAGTGAGGGCGGCGATATGGCGGGGGGGCATACCCTGAGCGATGAGATGGGCGATCTTGGCAGTGATGACCCGGGTTTTGCCACTGCCGGCACCAGCGATAACCAGTACCGGGCTATCAATGGTTTTGACGGCGGATTTTTGTTGTGGGTTGAGATCCATGTATTGTTGCTTTGCTCACATAAGAGATTCTTTCAGCACAGGAAAAATTCGAGGGCAGCTCGAGGGGCCTCGATGGAGACAAAGCTCAAATTTTGGTCGCTTGGCAATGGCTCGCCAAGATATCGGCAACGCATGCGGTCAACCGCTTGGCATAGGGGATATGTAGGAATTCATTGGGCCCGTGGGCATTGCTGCCAGGCCCCAGGACTCCCGTGATGAGGAATTGGGCGTCGGGATAGCTGTCCCCGAGCATCTTCATGAAAGGAATGCTGGCACCCAGCCCAAGATAGGCGGCCTGGTGGCCATAGTGTTGCAGAGAGGCCCGGTCACATGCATCCAGCAGCCAGGGCGCAGGTTCCGGCGCTTCCCAGCCGTCGCCACCCTGGTCGAAGCGGATATCGATTTGGGCACCCAAGGGTGGGTCACGCAGTACTGCCTGTTCAATGATGCGTTTGGCTTCCTCGCAGCGCACAGGGGGCGGCAAGCGGAAGGACAGCTTCAAGCTGGTATAGGCGCGCATAACGTTGCCGGCTCGGCTCACTGGCGGGAGGCCGTCCTGTCCCACCACGCAAAGTGTGGGGCGCCAGCTATTGTTGAGGATCAATTCGTAGGGATCACTGCTCAAAGGCCTGAGACCAGGTAGGGGATGAAGCCCTTCGACCATGGACAGGCCGAGAATTTCTGCCGCCTGCCTGGCCTGCTGACAGCGAATCTGAGGGATGTCGACATATAGCGCTTCAAGCAGGACCTTTCCTGTGGCAGCATCCTCCAGCCGGTCGAGCAACTGGCGCATGATGTCCATGGATTCGGGAACGATGCCACTGGCGATACCCGAATGGGCGGCCTCGTGCAGGGTTTGCACGGTAACGGTACAGCCCTGCATTCCACGAAGAGAAGTGGTGGACCAGAGTCTGTCATAGTCTCCTGTGCCTGAGTCCAGGGCGATGACCAGGTCGGGGGTGCCGATGATGTGACCATATTTTTCCAGGTAGGGTGGCAGGTCGGGGGAACCGCTTTCCTCGGAGAATTCGATCAGGATCACTATCCTTGCATGTTCTTTGTCGTGTTGCCCGAGGGCTTTGACTGCAGCCACCGCAGCAAAGAGGGCGTAC
>JALVSV010000195.1 GCA_027024125.1 Methylothermaceae bacterium
CCGGTTGATGGTGAACAACCAGATGTTCCACGATCCTGCGCAAGATTCCATCGACGCGGCTCTCACCTGTTTCGCCCACTTCAATCTCTTTCTCGATAACCTGATCTTGGGGTGTTGCTCGCATGCTAATGTTTTGCTCCTTGATGTATCAGGCTGACGGCCAGATTCTGGAAAAATCGAACGAAAAGCGGCATACGCCCAGGTCAAAATCAAACAGCTCCTGCTGGCATTCGGCCAACAACTCATAACGGCCTTGCTGCAAATGGTGGATTTGCACAACCTGCTCTTCAGGATCAACCAGACAGTAATAGGCTACGCCCTGCTCCTGATACAAGCGGTATTTGATGGTCCGGTCTTTTTTGGCCGTGGATGGCGAGAGAATTTCAAAGATAAGCACGGGCGGCCGGGTCAAAAAAGCTTCCCTGGGCGGATAGCAGATGACCAGATTATCGGGTTCGATCACTGTGTCATCACTGATGATCCAGTCAATGGCAAACAAGGATTCGCACTCGGAACAGGGCTTCAAGCACTCATTCAATTCAATCGTGATCCGCTGACTGATTCGCTGGTGAGTCACCGTAGGCGAAGGTGTCATGGCATAGGGAATGCCCTCGATCAGTTCCCAATCGCCTTTCCATTGCTGGTAATCAGCGTAGGAATAGTGGGGTAGTTCATCTTGGCTCAGCATGCGCTTTTCTCTTGGCTATGAGATTATCGAGATTGTTATTCCATCACATAGGTCAGACTTCAGTCCGACAAACGGCGGAGGGATGTCGGGCACGGTTGTTCCACCATCAGGCCCAGAGCACCGACAGCGAAAATGCGGTCGCATCAAAAGGCGGCACAGACACCTCGTCATCTTCCGACAGGGTAATCAGCAACACCCAATGGCCATCCTGCAATTCATAGGCCTCCAGGGTTTTGAGATCAGGATCGACCAGCCACAAACACCGCACCCCATACTCCGCGTAAACGGGCATTTTCTGCACGCGATCCACGCGGGCCGTGGAAGGCGAAAGTACTTCGCAAACCCAATCCGGCGGCAGTTCGAACCAGGCGGCATCCGGCAGCTGGGGCATACGTTCCCGTCGCCAGCCCGCCAGATCCGGCACCAGGACATGAGCGTCCAGATGCAGCTCGGGTTCGTCCAGAATCCACCAGCCGCCGGGGCCATCTTCACCAAAATCATAAGGCGTCGTGATTTTGGCGCCCAAAGAGGAAGAAGTGCGCGCGTGTTTGGGGGCGGGTCTTGGGGTAGCATAAAGCTGGCCCTGGATAATTTCCGCGACCAAATGCTCCGGTACCTTCAACAGGTCATCATAGGTGGCAAATTTTTCTGCGGTTTGGGCCATATACACTTTACACACCAATGATTTGAAGGCGGGTTAATCAATACATTCTGCTTTATAACAGGCAACACTTTATCTATTTTCCATCCCATAGCTATCCTCCCTGCAAAATCAGTAAAATAGGCAGACTTATGTCCAGTAAATGATTATCCCACAGTTGGGACAAAATTCAATTTTTTGATTTTTATCTGTCTTAGAAGCTACCTCCGTTGGGAATTGCATAAAGCAATTCGTGCATACACTATTGACCACAGGAGCGATACCTCTTCCATATTTCTTCTTTAATTTTTCATATCTCTTTAATACCTGTCTTGGAATAGAAGACGCTATTTCGTCTCTCATTTTTTTTAGCTTGTCAACGCACTCCTGTTTGGTTTGAAATCCAAGATTGCGATACTCATCCGATTCTGCATCCTTGAGCATGGCATCTATATCGCTAAGCGCGATA
>JALVSV010000196.1 GCA_027024125.1 Methylothermaceae bacterium
GTTGGTTTTCGAGACGCCGTAAACCCATCCATGGGGGCTCGGAAACGGCCGTCCAGGCCGTTTACGCTCTCAAACCAACACCCGCGCCCCTCGGTGGTCCTTTCATGCCTCGGGGTGAGAACGGGGTCTTCATGAGTGTTACCGTTGACTAAACCTGTCGCCTTCCCTCGAAGGCATAGGCCAGGGTATTGGCATCCAAATATTCCAGCTCTCCGCCCACCGGCACTCCGTGAGCGATGCGGCTGACGGCCACGCTTTGCGCATGCGCCAATTCAGCGATGTAATGCGCGGTGGCTTCACCCTCTACAGTCGAATTGGTGGCCAGAATCAGCTCCCGCACCTCTCCCTGCTGCAGACGTTCCGCCAACAGATCCATCCCCAAATCCTCCGGACCGATACCGTCCAATGGAGAGAGATGCCCGTGCAGCACGAAGAACAGGCCTTTGAACACTGTGGCCTGATTGATGGCAAGCACGTCGGCGGGCGTTTCGACAACGCACAAACGACTGCGATCCCGGCTGCTGTCGCTGCACAGGAAACAGACCGGATTTTCAGTGAGAGTGCGGCACAACCGACAACGGCCGATTTTCTCCAGTGCCTCGGTGAGACAGTCGGCCAGATGCCTTCCTCCACCACGGTCGTGCTGCAGAAGATGAAAGGCGATACGCTGGGCCGAGCGGGGACCGACACCTGGCAGGCATCTTAAGGCATCCATCAATCGATGCAGGCAATCCCCTCTGTCCATAGACTTTCAGAAAGGCAGATTCATGCCGCCAGGAAGCTGGAGACCACCTGCCAATTCTGCCATCTTCTCCTCTTTCATCCGGCTCACTTTGTGAACCGCATCATTGACCGCCGCTGCCACCAGGTCTTCCAGGATCTCTTTGTCCTCTTCCTTGAACAGACTGTCGTCGATGTCCAGGCGGAGCACTTCACGCTTGCCATTCATCACCACTTTCACCAAACCACCCCCCGCCTCACCCTGGACCTCGGCCTTGGCTAACTCTTCCTGGGCTTGCTTGAACTTTTCCTGCATTTCCTGAGCCTGCTGCATCAAGGCTCCGAGAGGATTTTTCATTGTCGCTGCTCCTTAGGTTACATTGCTTGTTTGCGTAAACTTCCTGTCGGTCAACTCTCGTCTCCAACCGGCTTGATCGTTCCCGGTAACACTTTGGCATCAAAAGTTTCTATCAGCGCTTTCACCGTCTCATCCTCGGCAATTGCCTGTTCAGCTTGGGCGAGCTTCTCTTCGCGTTGACGCTGCTGAAGATCTGCCGGTGTCTCATGACCAACCGAACCAATCTTGATCTCCAGCCGCATGGAACGATGCAAACATTCATCCAACGCCTGACCCAGCCGGCCTTGCAATCGTTCACTGAGCAGATGCTCGAATGCCTGATCCAGGACCAGAACACACCGATCGTCTTCCAACCGTTCGAGAACGCAATGATGCGCCAGTTCCCGGGCCATGCCCGGAAGTTTCATCCGCGCCACCAGTGCCGACCACGACTCTAACACCCTTTCTGGAGAATCCTGGGTCCCACTGGCTGTTGTTTCCCCTGGTCGATCAACTTTCTCCGGAAGCGCTTCCAAAGAAGCGGATGATCCAGGGGACGATACAGCCTGGCGCACAGCGCGGGGGCCGTCGCCAGAGTGATGATCCATTTCGCCAGTAACCGGCCTGAACGCCAGCATCCTGAGCAGCACCATCTCCAAACCAGTCCCAGGATCAGGTGCCCATGGAAGATCTTTGCGCCCCATCAATCCGATCTGATAGAACAACTGCACATCC
>JALVSV010000197.1 GCA_027024125.1 Methylothermaceae bacterium
TGTCGATATGCGGGATCAGGAGTTTCTCCTGGGCCAAGGCAGGCACCCCGGCGACAAACAGGCAGGCAAGCAGCAGCCCACTCAAATTTTTCAACGTCATGGTTCACTCCATGGATTACAAACGCACACACCAGCGCACCAGCGCCGGCTCAAGGTGGAAAATGGAGTGAATCAGGCAGGCGGCGCGCGGGAGAAGGCAAACAGGCAGATTTGCTTTGGAGAAAACTCTTGGAAGATTGCGACCCGGACAGTGGGCTGGAGATCTGCTTCCAGTGGCCAAAAGCCTGGGAGAATCAAAGGGGAAGGCGAGGGAAAACCGCTCAAATGCTGACGTATGCCATGCTCGGCATCAATCACCACGCCATCGTAGGCCCCGGAGGAAAAAGACTCCATCACCACCTCATCCAATCCCGATTTCATTTCCAGCCCGGGAAGATGGATCTTTGATGGCGATGCATCCACGCCCACATGGGCATGCACCAAAGGCGCAAATACTTGTGGCAAAGCGAGCACAAGGATTGCAAGGAGCCTCAGAATATTCATTGCCAGTATCCGGATCTGTGGTGACGGAGTATATCGGTTAGCAATGGAGGCGGCAAGGTGATGTGTGGAAGCTGCCATGGCGTTCGATGCAGACATGGGCCTTGACGATTCATGCCAATCCCTGGCTGACCAACACATCCTTTACTTTCATCCAACTCTTGGTCGGTTCGTTCAGGAAATTGCGCTTTTCAGGGTATAGCCACGCAATATCGTTGCAAACTCCTGCAATGCCTCGATGCCGCTTTGTTCGGCTTCCTGACACCATGCGGCCAAACGTTGCAGCCGGGCTTCAGGATGAGGCGCGTGCTGATCCCAGATTTCCTTCAGACGACATTTGAAATCGTAGACGGTTTCTAAAGTGTTGCTGGAAGCGATTGCTGAATCCAACACCTGTTGGTGCTGTGCATCGAGGCGAATATCTTCACGCACCAACAAACGTTTGGCCCGTTTCAAAGTCTTTGCCATTTGGCCCGCTGAGTGTTTGCGTTCATTTTTCCAGACCGGCAGAATCACCTTGCGGGCATAGAGGGTCAACACGTGAAATCTATTCCGCATCAGTGCTCTTATGGTCTCTTTATCGGCAATGGTTTTGTGCTTCTCTACTCTCACCTTGGGGGCGATACGTTTGACCCTGGCCAGGCCAAATAAAGAAAGGATGCGGATATAGAGCCATCCCAGATCGAATTCCCACCATTTGTTGGACAACTTGGCCGAAGAGGGGTAGGCATGGTGATTGTTATGCAACTCTTCCCCACCAATCAAGATTCCCCACGGAACCAAATTGGTGGCCGCATCGGAGGTTTCGAAATTGCGATAGCCCACATAGTGACCCAACCCATTGACGACTCCTGCAGCCCAAAAGGGAATCCACATCATTTGCACCGCCCATACGGTGATACCCAGCACTCCGAAACAGGCCACATCAATCAGGAACATAAGAAACAGGCCCCAATAATATCTCCTGGGATGACTGTATACATGACGTTCGATCCAGTCCTTTGGCGCCCCCCACCCATAGCGTTCAATCGAATCACGATCATCGCGGGCCTGACGGTACAATTCCGCCCCTTCCGTCAAGACTTTGCCGATCCCGAGAATCTGGGGGCTGTGCGGATCTTCGGGCGTCTCGCACTTGGCGTGATGCTTTCGGTGAATCGCAGCCCACTCTTTGGTGATCATCGAAGTCGTCAGCCATAACCAAAAACGGAAAAAATGGCTGACGACAGGGTGGAGATCCAGGGCCCTGTGGGCTTGGCAGCGATGGAGGTAGATGGTAACGGAGGCGATGGTGATGTGGGTCAGTGCAAGAATGACCAGGAGATAGCCCCACCAGGGGAGCTCAAAAAAACCAAATAACATATCTGAAGACTTATCCAAAATAACAGAAAGAGGCCGCCCAAAAGGCGGCTGTTCATCGACACCATTAGCAGATGTTTATGATGAGACCCCTCCAGTCTAGGCGAATTACCTGCAACTAACAAGGTTTATTTTCAAGCTGTTGATTTTCATCAGTATCGGGTCAGAAAAGGCTGATAGGCATAAATGGCATTGAGATGGTGGAGAAAGGCATGCCTGGCATTCCCCCTCCAAAGTTGATCAAGGGCCTGATTGACCTTCAAATAAGAAGCCTCCTCATCCTCATCGGAAACGTATTCGTCACCCAGACGAGTCACCAGGTCCAGCCACATTTCGCTCACGCCCATGATAAAGGCCGGCCAGGTTTGCTGAATGATCAGAGGCCAACCCGGATCACTGGTGTCCTCGATATGAGGACGACTGACGCGAGTGACATCGTCGAAGTGTACTTTCTGTATCCACCCAGCCTGGCGCCAGGCGACCAAATGGGGGTTGGCCTCGATGTCTGCATAGATCTGACTGGCCGCGACAGGCGAGGCATAGAAAATGAAACTGAAACGATGGCCCCTTCGATCACGGCCGGCCCGCCGATGCACCCGCCAAAGGGTGATTTCTTCACGATGGGCCTCCAGCACCGGCTCGATGATCCGGTAGGCTACTTGGATATCCCTGTGCCATGCCGGCCATTTTTCGCTCTTGGGCCACTGGAACTGGAATGCGGCATACCACCACCCTTGTCCGGTCGCGACAACTGCATGGGGAGCGGCCTTTGGCTTCGTCGGTACGCCGGAACACCCCGCCAGAACTGCCAACAACAGCAACCAGAGCCCGCTTCTCATCATCGTTTTGCCGTCTGGACCACGCTGTCGATTCGATGTTTTCGCAGCCGGGTACGAATCATTTCCACTTCGTTCATACTGGCAAACGGCCCCATTCGAACCCGATGCCATATCGCCCCCTTCACCTTCGCTCGTTGGATCCGAGCCTCCACACCCAACAGTGCCAATCGGGCCTTGAGCCTGTCTGCATCACCATGAGTACGGAAAGAACCTGCCTGGATGAAATACTGTCCCCGGTGTTCCTGTCCCAACCGTTCCTGGCGTTTCCGAACCTTGACCTCGCCCTCGGGAACGATGACTTCCTTCTCTGGCAGGAGGGTATAGAAGGTGAATCTGGGTTCCTTTTTCCTGGATTGACCTTCTCCCTCAGGCTGTTTGCCGGCCATCGCTTTCCGGTCCGGCTTCGCTTCAGGGGCAGGGGAGGGAGCTGACGACAACCCATATAGGAAGTATCCGAATCCTACCAACACCATGGTACCCAGCAACCATTGCCACCAAGGGGCTCCCCGCCTTTCGCGCTGTGCCCTGCGGTATCCTGAATCAGGAGAGCGGCGGCGGGCCGGGGGTGATCGACGTGCCATCTACATAGACCTGGGTGCTGTCACATCCAACAAACCCAGACCATTGGCGATGGCCTGGCGCACAGCTTCGATCAAATTCAATCTGGCATCACGCAACTGGTCATCCTCCACCAAGAAGGTATGGGCATTGTAATAAGTATGGAACTGTGCGGCCAATTCACGCAAATAATGGGTCAGCTGATGAGGTTCCCGCATTCTGGCGGCGCGCTCGACCGTTTCCGGATAACGCGCCAACAGGGTCAACAGCGCCTGTTCGTGGTTTTCTGTGAGCCTGTTCAAACATTCCAGACCACGGTCCACATCATGTTTCCAGCCTTTTTCCTCGAGCTGGCGAAACACACTGCACACCCGGGCATGGGCATACTGTACATAATAGACCGGATTGTCGTTGGATTGGGAAACCGCAAGCTTCAAATCGAAATCCAGGTGCTGCTCGGCCTTACGCATCACATAGAAAAAACGTGCCGCATCCTTACCAACCTCTTCACGTAACTGACGCAAGGTCACAAACTCCCCCGCACGAGTGGACATCGGCACCCTTTCCTTGCCACGATAGAGTACAGCAAACTGGACCAACCGCACTTCCAGACTGTCAGGATCGGCACCCAAAGCCTGCATCGCCGCCTTCAGGCGGGGCACGTACCCATGATGATCGGCTCCCCACACGTCGATGAGCAACTCGAAACCACGCTCCAGCTTGTCCAGATGATAGGCGATATCGGAGGCAAAATAGGTCGCCTGGCCATTTTCACGCACCACCACCCGGTCCTTTTCATCGCCAAGGCGACTGGAGGCGAACCAGATCGCCCCCTCACTCTCATACAACCACCCGCCTTCCCGTAACCGGTCCAGGGCCTGCTGTACCCGCCCGGAATGGACCAGACGGCGTTCCGAGAACCACTCATCGTAACGGACCCCGAAGGCTTCCAGATCCTCACGGATATCTGCAAGTATGGATTCCAGACCCGCCTGGAAAACTTTATCGTAGGCGTCTTTGCCCAGCAGCAATCTGGCCCGTTCGATCAACGCATCGATATAGACCTCCTTGTCCCCATCCGGTGCGTCCTCCGGCAGCCCATCGAGCACCTCGGCCGCGGGCCTACGCAATCCATCGGCGAGTTCGGCATACACGGCGTCGGCGATCTCGATGACATACTCGCCCCGATAACCATTGGCCGGAAATGGCAACGACTCGCCGCAGCGCTGCAGATAACGGATCCAGATGCTGACGGCAAGGATATCCATCTGCCGGCCAGCGTCGTTGACATAGTATTCGCGGTGCACCTGACAGCCGATCGCCTGTAGCAGATTGGCGACCGAAGCGCCGTAGGCGGCTCCTCGTCCGTGTCCCACGTGGAGGGGACCTGTGGGATTGGCGGAGACGAACTCGATGTGGATACGCCGTCCCTGGCCACTGTGACTGCGGCCGAACCGGTCTCGCTGGCCCAGGATCTGCCGCACGATCTGAAACTGCGCCGCAGGATCGATATGGAAATTGATGAAGCCGGGCCCGGCAATCTCCACTTTGCGCACTACCGGATCGGCAGGCAGTGCCTGCACGATCTTTTCCGCCAGTCGCCTGGGCGGTTGGCCGGTGGGCTTGGCCATGGCCAGCGCAAGATTGGTGGCGAAATCACCGTGGGCGCTGTCACGGGCCCGGTCGACCCGCACCGACACGGTGATGTCAGATGGGAGATCGCCTTGTTCTTTCAAGCGATTCACCGCTTGTTCCAGCAAACCCTGTAAATGTTCTTTCATGAAAGCCTTGAGTTGAGAAACAAAAGATCCGCTATTATCCTTGAACCCCAATACGGGTTGCAATGAGAGGAGAAAACATATGTCTGATCATGTTTACAAAGTCATCGAACTGGTCGGTTCCTCCACCGAGAGCACCGACGAAGCCATCCGCACCGCCATAGAAAGGGCCTCCAAAACCCTCAAGCACATCAACTGGTTCCAGGTGGTGGAAACGCGGGGGCACATCCAGGACGGCAAAGTGGCCCATTTTCAGGTGGTCCTGAAGGTGGGTTTCAGGCTAGAGGACTGAGCCCGGTTGAGCGGAAAAAGAGAGGAGTCAACCTGACCTCCCCTCTTTTGGCACCCTCCCCAACGAAACGCCACACCCCCACGACAGGCAAACAGGGGAATGAATCCCGGTTGCCCAGGGAAAAGCAGCATTCATGTTCCTTCCAGGGAAGCCCCGATTCACCTGGTTTTGCCATTTCGAACGCCAGTGAGAAATCTTTTAAGGTAATACTTTCAGCAGTTATCTGGCTTAAGATTTCTCCCCTTGGTCGAAATGACACTCGATCAGTAGTTGCTCAATTCTGGGGTCACCGTGAAAGACATATTGTGGCCGAGACAAGGGGGTTCGGCTTTGGATCTTACCTGCGCTGAAATGGCCG
>JALVSV010000198.1 GCA_027024125.1 Methylothermaceae bacterium
TGCCGGCAGAAAGGAACCGGGCTAGAAGGCCCGCTCCATGAAGGTATGTGCTTTGCCCATCATCGATTGGCACAAGAAATGCTTGCTACCAGCCATAAAAGAAGGGCCGCCATCTGGCGGCCCTCCAAACTTATTTCCCAATACAGGGTTTGGAATCAACCGAACCAGAGATAGTCACCCGCAGTGGCACCACCGCTTGCATCAGCATCTTCAAACAATACTGAACCTACATTATTGGGTAACGCAATCTGGAAGTCGTCGGAGGCATTGAACTGGCCGTCGCCGTTGACATCGAACTGCAATGCCCCGCCGGTGAAGGCGATGTTGTTGTTAAGATTGATGTTGGCGCCCACCACGGTGCCGTCAGTAAGGGAATTACCATTCACCTTTAGCGCCGTCAGAACATCGACATCCAACAACAATCGATCGCTATTGGTTGAGCCCCCTGTAGGATTGGTAGCATCACCAGTGTTGACATTATTCAAGGTGTCCTCGGCCCCTGCCGCCATATCGGTTGCACCAAGTTTCTTGGCCCCGTATTTCGCTTGGTCAACCACGGAATCAGCACCGAAGTCGATAACATCGTCACCCACACCGCCGGTGATCGTATCTTGACCTGATCCTCCAGTAATGGAATCATCGCCAGATCCACCATGAAGCTGGTCGTCACCTGTACCACCTAAGACCGTATCGTTACCTGCGGCCCCGCGGACGGTATCATCATCGTCACCACCACCCAGTGAATCGTTTCCATTACCACCGATGATACTATCGGCACCTACACCACCGGAAATGGTGTCGTTCCCACTCATCCCATTGAGCACGTTAGCATTGGCATCACCCTGAATGGTGTCATTGCCATAGCCCCCAGTGATATTTTCAACTCCGAGAAGAACGTCATTGCCGATATTGGTCCCGGTAGCCGTGCCCGCAGTGAGGTCTACATTGACGCCATCGGTGTCAGGATCGAAAGCCGCAGTATCAGTGCCCGCACCGCCATTGATAGTGTCATCACCCTTCCAAGCCTTGATGAGGTCATCACCAGCCCCTCCATCGAGGGTGTCATCGCCGGCGCCACCACGTAGGGTGTCATTACCGGCATCACCAGTCAAGGTATCATTCTCTTTGCCGCCACGAAGCAAATCCGCATTAGCAGATCCGGTAAGAGAATCATCTCCTGAACCACCTTGGATAGTCACATCGGATCCGCTTCCGGTCAGGGTATCATTCCCTAAACCACCCCGTAGCAGGTTATTAGCACCAGAACCTGTGATCGTATCGTTGCCGTCACCGCCGAACAGGGTGTCATTGGCCTGATTTGTAGTCAGGGTGTCGTTGCCATCGCCGCCTTCTATGGTGGAGGACCCACCACCGGTGCTTTGGATGCTGTCGTCACCATCTCCCCCATATACGGTAGACGAGGCACCGCCCACGGTCACCATGTCATCGTCAGCGCCAGCGTCTAGCCAGCTTCCCGTTCCGGTCGAGTTAATGCTGTCCTCACCAGCACCCGCGGTAAGTTTGGAAGAAGCCCCATCACTAACGATAGAATCGTTACCACTTCCCGCATCCACCACAGCTGCCGCAGAGCTGCTGTCGATGGTATCATTTCCATCACCGCCATTGACGGTGCTTTGGCCAAATGTCGTCGGGTCCTCAGTAATGCTATCATTACCTGATCCACCATCGATGCTCAGATAATCCCCATCAACATCGATGGTGTCTTTGCCGTCCCCGCCGTTGAGTGTGGAAGAGGTCAAGTCATCGGTATCAACCATATCATCATTACCAGCCCCACCATCAATCGAGGCCTCCATGCCAGAGCCCCAATTAAGCTCGTCGTTACCATCGCCACCATTAATGGTGTCCTCACCGCCCTGACCATCAAGGGTATCATTACCGGCGCCCCCATCCATGGAGTCATTGAAGAAGCTTTCGCCATTCAGGGCATCGTCCTTGTCGGTCCCTTCCCAAATTTCATCATAGGTATCGGCCATGTCATTTCCTCCGTCTTTACGGTTTGTGGTTGCTTCGCAAAAAATTGTAGCAGAAATTAGAACATCACGCTTAAGCTAATGCAAGCTCTAAATGCCCCAATGGAAACATTCTAGCAGAAGAATGAGTGGATACAGTTTTTCCTGGGATTTCGAAGATCACTACCAGGCACTGGTAAGCAACGAAAATCATTCACTGGCCATTCGACCAAAATCGAGCCTCAGTATTAAATCGCAGTTGGGGATCTTCGCCCCATCTCATTAATCCCGACTATCTAATGGTATGACTCCTGTTATCAAGATTCCCTCAATGCCTTGCTCAGGGTATCGGTGATCGGGTCGAGCAGGTATTGAAGGGCGGTTCTGGCCCTGGTCTTGATGAACACCGTTGCCGTCATTCCGGGAGTGAGCTTCAAATGCCCCACCTGTTCCAACGAACGGCGGTCTATCTCCACCTTGACCACATAATAAGGTATCTTCCCCAGACGCGTCTCGTCACTCAAAGCATCGGCCGAGACGTAGCTCACCCGCCCTGAGACGGTGGGGGTGGTGCGCTGTTTGTAGGCGCTGAAACGGATCTCGGCCTCTTTTCCGACACTGACCTCGTCAACATCCTCAGGCCGGATGCGGCCCTCGATCACCAGTTTGGCATCCAGGGGTACGATCTCCATCAGGGGCTGATAAGGAGCGATGGCAGCCCCGGTGGTGTGGATCTTTAGATTGACCACTTCACCAGCGATGGGGGCGGTGATGATACGTCGGGCCAAGGCATCCTGCGCCGGCCGCAGACGCTCCTCCAGCGAAGCGATACGAGCCTCCACATCCTTGAGGCGGTCGGCGGCCTCCTTGGCGTAACTGTCCTGGCGCCCCAGGATACGTAGTTCCAGCTCGCTGATTCTCTGCCTGGCGCGGGCAATCTGGGCCAGGGTGGCACCGCGCCGTTCCTGTTTCTGGGCAACTGCCCGCTTGAGAGCAAGAATGCGGGTATAGGGGAGGAAACCTTTTTTATAAACGATCTGATTGAGTCCCAGCTCCTCCTCCAGATGGGCGATATTCTGGTCGATGGATTTGAGCTGGGCCTTGAGCCCGGCAATTTCATCCCTGGCCTGGACGATCTCGCCCCGGATCAATTCGGTCTGTCCCTGCAACAATTTGCGCCGGGCCTCGAACAGGGCGGTCTCGGCCTCGACGATGGCGGCGATGTCTGGATCGGCTACGCGGCCGGCGAGGTCCGAAGGAAGGTCAAAGTGGTCCCGCCTCTCCCTTTCGGCCTTGAGACGCGCGGCGCGGATGCGCAGAGAATCCAGCTGCTTGCCGAGCATCTTTACCAGTGCCCGCTGGTTTACTTCCTCCAAAATGATCAGCGGCTGCCCTTGGGTGACGTGATCCCCCTCTCTGACCAGAATCTCCTTGACGATCCCGCCTTCCAGGTGCTTGACCACCTTGCGGTAGGAATCCACCTGTACCTGACCGGGCATGACGATGGCCCCCTGGAGCGGGGCAAACGTCGCCCACGCTCCCAACCCCACGAAGGCCAGGAGCACCAGTACCAGACCGATCCTGGAGATCTGCCGTCCTTCCTTGAAGGGATCGGCCAATGGTTTTGGATCTGGTGTGAGCTCCACCACCTTGGTGATGATCGGCTTTTCCGGCACACCCATAACTTGTTACCTCTCCTAGGATCGGGTTCCCAACCTTTCCCGCGCCGGTTTCGGTGTGGCACTGGGAACCAGGCGCTGCAGGACCTCCCGGCAGTCGCCGAAGCTTTCGACCTGGCCATCGCGCAACACCAGGATCTTGTCCATGTTGCCGAGCAGGCTGATTTTGTGGGTGATCAGCAGGGTGGTAACCCGCTCCTGCCGTAACCGTTGCAACACCTGCAGCAATGCCATTTCCCCCTCACTGTCCAGATTCGAATTCGGCTCGTCGAGGAGCACTAGTCTGGGCTGACCGAACAGGGCCCGCGCCAGGGCGATCCGCTGGCGTTGGCCTCCCGAGAGAATCACCCCGCCCTGCCCGATCGTGGTGTTGTAGCCATCAGGCAGACGCAGGATCATCTCGTGGACCTGGGCCCGCTGGGCCGCCTTCACCACTTCCTCGTCGTTGCCATGCACATCGGTGAAACGGGCAATGTTTTCGGCCACGGTCCCCTCGAAAAGTTCAATCTCCTGGGGCAGGTATCCCAGATACCTGCCCAGTTCGGCCCGCTCCCAGTCGGCGATATTGGCACCATCCAGGCGCACACTACCGGAGATGAGCGGATAGATACCCAGAATCACCCGAGCCAGGGTGCTCTTTCCTGCCGCGCTGGGACCGACGATCCCAAGAGATTGTCCGGCAGACAGGGAAAAGGATACTCGCTTGAGGATCAGTTCGCCCACCCCAGGTCCGAAAACCACTCCCTCCACCGCCAAATGGCCCTGAGGTGGCGGCAGCTGTAGTTTGGAAAAGCTTTTGCTTTCCATCAGTTGCAGCAAGGCATCGAGTCGATGATAGGCGGCCCGGGTCTCGATGAACCCCTTCCAGCCGCCGATCGCCCTTTCCACGGGCGCCATCGCCCGCCCCAAGATCAAAGTGGCCGCCATCATGATACCGGGGGTGAGATTCTGGGAGATCACCAGCCAGGCGCCAAAGGCCAACATGATGATCTGCAGCGCCATACGGGTGAACTTGGAGACGGACAGCACGATGCTGGAGCGATTGTTGGCCAAAGCATAGTAGCCACTGCCCATATTACCGTAGGAACGCCATTTACGGCTGACCATGGGGACCATTCCCAACGCCTTGACGACTTCGACGTTGCGCACCACCGAGTCGATGAACCTGTTGGCCTGCTGGTTCCAGTCACCCGCCTGGCTGAGAATTTTCTTGGTGATCCGTTCATCGAGCAAGGTCAACAGAAACATCAACACCATTCCCGTGGCAGCGACGAAACCAAACAGAGGATGGAACAGATAGATGACGAGTAGAAACAATGGCGTCCAGGGCACGTCGAACAGCGCCAGAATATTCTGCCCCAACAGATAATTGCGGATCTGGGTCAGGTCACGCACCGCAGAGGTATATTGTTTTCTCCCCGGGATGGCGGCCTGCTCAATCATCTCCGCAAGCACTTTCTCCCCCAACAGATGATCCAGCGCCATCCCGGCCCGCACCAGCAAGCGGGAACGCAGCATCTCCAAAGTGGCCCAGATCAACAACGCCCCCACCGCCACCAGGGTGAGCATGATCAGGGTCTCCTGGCTGCGGCTGCTGAGCACCCGGTCGAACACCTGCAGCATGTAGAGAGGCAATGTCAACAATAATAGATTGATGAAGAAACTGAAAATCCCCACATGGACGAAAAAGAATTTACATCGATCGAGGTATTCACGCATTGGCTTTGTTTCCTTGCTGTCGCCTCTCCAGGATGTCCTGCAACGCATTCATGGTGATGGTCATCGCCCCTTCCACCGACATTGGACGGGTTTCTTCCAGAGACTCGTCAGTAGTCGATGTGACCGGTTCGATAAACAGTCTTCCATCGTCACGCCCCAGGTAGTTTCTGGCAATATAGTCATAATCGGCCAGGTTTTCCTCCACCAGTTGCCGTTTCAGGGCCAGGGGGAGATCGAAAGGTATGCCCCCCTTCATGTTGGCCTCAATCCAGGCAATGAGGGAGGTTCTGAGGTCATCGTCGGCGACGGTCCTCTGGTAGAGATCAATCAGCTGCAATGCCTGAAGC
>JALVSV010000199.1 GCA_027024125.1 Methylothermaceae bacterium
ATGCGCGGTTTCGAGCACTATATCGTCAAGCATGTGGTCTTGGACCAGGACTACCGGTTCATCGCAGAAAAGATGTTCGATCCACAAAAGGATCAGGTGCCGCTGTCAGAATTCCAGTTGGGGAGTTATCGAGGCCGTATCCATGTACTCAGTGTCTGCAATAAGCACGACACTTGGCTCAATCATACCGAAATCTAACCCAAAAACACCAGTTAGATCAGGGCAGTGGCATATCTGGTTGCTGGGCAGGCTGTTTGGCTTCCTGCAACAGATAGCCTCTCAGAATTCCGAGCTTGTGTTTGATGATGGTGGCGTTGACAGGTCCCATTCTCAGCAGCTGCTTTTGAGCCAGACTGAGCGATTCCAGACTGGGATCGGCAAACTTGTACATGACTGACGGCTTGACCAGCGTAATTTCACCTCTTGGCTGGGGGGTACGGAGTAGATGTTCCGCTGCCGCCAGCAAAGCCTTGTCGAAGTGGGTTCCCGCTGGTGAAATTTCCGCAAACGCTTCCTGAGCGAGAGGGCGTACAATTTGATACAGGCGCCAGATCAACTGCATGTCGATCGCATCGACCACCTCAGCCAGTAGATCATAACGGTGATATCCTTCAGGATCCATGACGATTCTGCCATCCGTCTCCTTGACCTTGAAGGGCCCTTCAGGTGCCCAAAAAGAGAATACCTTGCGAGGTACCTTGCCTTGCGCAACCTGGTCAGTCAGCAGGACAGTTTTTCGCATCAAATCGGAGGTCTGCTCCAGCCACGCCTTGAACTTCGGGTGTGGGTTCACCTTGGGCAATTGTTCCTGCAACCAGGAATCGCTACTATTGAGGTCGACAGGTGGCTGGGGGAACGTGACCGTATGCTCGACCCTGGCGACAAATTCATCGTTTTCTTCGTCGGTTAATCCAGCAGATTGTTTTCCTTCTTGAGTCGACTCTGTTCCCTCTTCCGCCCTGAGTATCTCCTCCTTCTGGACAACATCAGATGACTTTTTATCCTTGGTGGTAATGGCCGCTTGCTTGAGCTGATAGGCTCGCCACAACAAGACACCAGATCCGACAATCACTGCCAGCATGAGGATGGACCAAATGGCCGTGCGCAACCGCGAGGGTTTGACATGGATCTCAATGTCGTCGTGCATATTCGAATAGCTCTTAGATTTAGAGAAAAAGGAAGGAGGAGAGAAATGGTAGGCGCGGGCAGGATTGAACTGCCGACCCCTGCCGTGTGAAGGCAGTGCTCTCCCACTGAGCTACGCGCCTGGAATTACCGTTATTCTATGGATTCTGGGTTTATTTTCAAGTTATATTTGTTCGACCATCAAAGCAATGATGACCCGCATCATCAGGTTGGGGACTCTTTTTCCTCCTTCTCACGGGTATCCATTTTCAGCGGCACGTAGGCAGGACACCAGCGTAATACCGCCGTGGCAATCAGCACCAGACCAATGAGCCCCAGCCAGGACTTGAATTTCAATCCCAGGCCAACGATGACCACACCCGCGATGATACGAATCAACCTGTCTTTCTTACCGATATTGGGTTCCAATTTCAACATGACATGCACCTCCTACTATTGTTCTTAATTGTCATTTAAGCAGGCCCGGCTTCCCGGGCCCTTGTGATACACCATCCTTTACCAGTCACTCCTTGGAATTGGATGGCATTGTTTCCTGCAACAAGGCATTGAGGCGGCGGACGAAAGCCGCTGGATCATCCAGCTGCCCGCCTTCGGCCAGGACCGCCTGATCGTACAGGATTCGGCTCAGATCCTCGAAACAC
>JALVSV010000200.1 GCA_027024125.1 Methylothermaceae bacterium
TCAGGCAAGGAATCGGCGAATCGTCATAGATCTGGAAGATGAGCCCACGCTGACAGCCGGGCTGGATCAATCCGGCTGATCGAGCAGCTTTCTTACGAAATTGAGGTCTTCCACGGTATCGACATCAATGGCGGCTTCAGGAAAAGGCAGGCGTATAAAGGCCACCTTGATTTGCAGTTTCCTTTTGACGTGGCGGGCGATTTCATCGGTGGTCAGTCTTCGCGCGAGATAGCGGAGCAAAGGCAAGAGTCCCAGCACCCTGATCAGGCGCCAGGGGCGTTTTCGATCTTGTTCCAACTTTCTCCAGGCAAGAATCAGTTCGCGTCCCTTCGGTGTCAGAAAAGCAAACAGGTTGCAAGTGCAGAAGGGGCCGTCGGCAAATTTCAACGGGGTCCTCCTGACTCCCGGGAAACGTTCGACGACGTCTCGATATGGAACCAGCCCCACAGCCACATCGGCCTCTCTATCGATCGCCCGTCGACAGAATTCGGTGAAAACCTGTGAGCTGGGGAAGGCGATATCGGCGGTTGTCAGCAGCACGGGTCGCTGAGTTTCAATGCGTTCGATGCATCGCCAAGCGCTCCTGCTGGGTGAGGTATCCGGTGTAATCCACTCGCAAGGTTTATCAAGCGATTTTGTGAAGGAAATGCCCCTCCAGATTTCCTCGGCAGGGCCACCCAGCACAATCTCTTCAATAACGGGACACTCATCCAGGGCCGCAAGGATGCGTTGCAGCATCGGTTTTCCGGCCACAGGTACCATGACCTTGCAGGGGGCGTTTGCCGCTTTGGCGACAGGGTTCTCCCCCTCACGATCGGCGGCAAGCACGATGGTTGAGAACTTCATTTCAATTCCTTCTGATATATTCGATAGCGCTTGTAACATCGTGCCCCCAGATCTTCGATGATACTGCGCATTCTCAGGTTGTCTTCCAGGATCCAGGACAGTTCCATTTGCCGAAGCCCTCGTTTGCATACGGGCTGACGCAGCGCCTCGATCAAAAGATAACTGACAGCCGCCCCCAACAGGCTATTTTGGTAGTGGCGACGGATACCCATCAGGATGACCCTGCCGGTATCGGGATAGCGCATGTTCCAGCGCCATAACAGAGTGATCCAGTTGAGGGGAAGGAGCCGGCCATTCAGATTTCTCAAGAGTTGATTCAGATCTGGAGCCGCGACGATCATCCCCACAGCCTCTCCGTTGAGTTCGGCGATCTGGACGAAATCATCCTGGATGACATGGCTGAGTGTTTTGGCCATCTCGGTGAATTCTTCCTGGGTGAAGGGCACAAAGCCCCAGTTCCGGGACCAGGCATCGTTGAAAATATCCCGCAGCAGCTCGAACTCTTGCAGCAGGTGTTTGCGGTTCAAGGGGCGCACATCGATTTCCTGCGCCGCCTTGGCGGCAAGACTGCGCACAGCCCGGGGTGGCTCAATTTCAGCATCGAGGAGATAGGCCAGCAAATCCTTGGCGGGAACATAGCCTTGCTTTTCGATCTGTCCAGGATAATAAGGGGGATTGTAGGGCATCATCACCACTGGAGGCATATCGAACCCTTCCACCAGCAAGCCACATTCCTGATTGATGGACAGATTGAAAGGGCCCCTGACGGTGTGCATCCCTTTTGCCTTCAGCCAGGTTTCGGCTTGACCGAACAAAGCGGAAAACACGCCAGCGTCATCGATTGCCTCCAACATGCCAAAAAATCCCGTTCGCTCTGAATGATTTTCCAGATACAGGTGGTCGGTTTGAGCGCTGATGCGTCCTACAGGTTTTCCATCCTGCCAAGCGATCCATCCTTGCCACTCGGCATGGCTGAAATAAGGGTTCCTGGCGGAGAGATGCATCTTCCTTTCCAGAAGCAGAGGAGGTATCCAGTTGGGATTTCCTTGATAGATCGACCAAGGGAGACGGATGAAGGTGTCCAGGTCTTTGGCCGTGTCGACTGGTGTGAGAGTCAGATGTGATTGCACAGGATAAAATCGGGTGATTGAGTTGTTTGTTGCATCGTTGCCTTAAAGATACGGTTGATTGTTAATAAACAACACGCTATCCTAATGGATAGGAAACGGAGTCAAGACGCGGGGTTGTTTTGTTTTTCACCTCAATCTTGTACCTGAAAAGGCGGAAATGCTATGATGTTTTTTGCTGATAGATTACCTTGCTTTCGCGCGAAAGCAACTAAATAAAACAAGGATGAGGGCCTGCGGTAAGTTCAGGGCGGGGTGTGACATCTCTTTGCCGATGGTTCTGTTTAAAGATTATATGCCTACCAGTTTTGTGGATTTATAAGGGGAGAGGCTCTTGGGTGCTCAAGCTACGCCAACCGAGAATACGATACCTTTGCGGCGCGCCGATTTCGCCACTTTGGCAGAAGCGTTAGATTATGCTGCATTAGGCCAAACTGGCTGCAACTTTTACAATGGCAGAGGTGAATTATACGAAGTCCTGACCTATTCGAAATTACGGGAGCAAGCCATCGCTTTGGCGCAGCGATTGGTGGGGCTGGATCTTCCCAGAGAATCCCGGGTCGCGTTGATAGCCGAGACAACTCCGGATTTCATTCGTTTTTTCTTTGCCTGCCAGTATGCGGGGCTGATTCCGGTGCCGTTGCCCATTCCCTTCAGCCTTGGGAGTCACCAGGCGTATGTGCGTCAGCTTCGGACCATGCTGCAAAGTTGTCATCCCAGCATTGCCATGGCGCCGGAAAGCTTTGTCAGTTTTTTGACCGAGGCGGCTGAAGGACTCGAAATAGAATATTTCGGTGCACCAGAAGATTTTGCCGCCCTGGCGCCCGCCGATATAGAACTGCAGCCGCTGCAGGCTGATGAGCTGGCTTATCTGCAATATACCTCCGGCAGCACCCGTTTTCCCAGGGGGGTCATGATCAAACAGTCCTCCGTGATGGACAACCTGGCGGGTATCGCCCAGCATGGCGTTTGTCTGCGTCCCGGGGACCGGGCGGTGTCATGGTTGCCGTTCTATCACGACATGGGATTGGTGGGTCTGATGTTGACGCCTGTGGCCTCTCAGGTTTCTGCCGACTATCTTGGAACCAGAGAGTTTGCCATGCGTCCGCGTCAGTGGTTGGCTTTGATGTCAAAAAACAAAGCAACAATCTCTTTCGGACCTCCCTTCGGATATGAGTTATGCATGCGTCGTCTAAGGCCTGGTGAGGCTTCAAAGTTCGACCTGAGTGCCTGGCGAGTGGCCGGGGTTGGGGCGGAAATGATCCGAACCGAATCCTTGCGTGGTTTTGCCGAGGCATTGGCCCCGGCCGGGTTTAAAGAGGAGGCCTTTCTTCCCTGTTATGGAATGGCAGAATGTTCCCTGGCAGTTACTTTCGCCCCTTTGGGGCAAGGGTTGAAGGTGGACAGGGTCGACAAGGAATCCCTGGCCTTGAAAGGAGAAGCCTTGCCGGTCACCGATTCAAGGCAGCGTTACAATGAATTTGTCGATTGTGGCCAGTTGTTACCGGGATTTGAGTTCAAGGTGCTCGATGGCGAAGGTAACGAGGTTGCCGAAAGACAGGTGGGAACCATTCATTTGCGGGGTCCCAGTGTGATGTCGGGATACTTCGAAGATCCAGAGACGACCGACCATGTGTTGTCCAGGGATGGTTGGCTCAATACCGGAGATCTGGGTTATTACGTAGGAGATCGAATCTTCTTGACCGGAAGGGAAAAGGATCTCATCATCGTCAACGGCCGTAATATCTGGCCTCAGGATCTTGAATACCTGGCTCATCAACAACCTGAAGTGCGACCCGGTGATGCCTTGGCTTTCGGTGTTCCCGGTCCCGATGGAAGTGATGTGACTGTCCTGGTGGTTCAGTGCCGGGAAACCGACGAAGCAAAGAGAGCCGATCTGAAGGCCAGAATCCGATCCAGGGTGCGGGCTGACATCGGGGTCGACTGTATCGTCGAACTGGTGCCTCTACATACCTTGCCCAGGACTTCATCGGGCAAACTTTCCCGTTCCAAAGCGCAGCAGAATTACATTACCAGTCACGATTTCAGCCATCATGAAGCGCAGGGAAGGCGTGCCGCGGTATGAGGTGTGTTAACTGATACACCTGTCGTCGCCCTGACCGGAGCCACTGGTTTCATCGGTGGTTGTATCGCCCGTCATCTGGTAACCACTGGATGGCGGGTTCGTGTTCTTGTCAGGCAGGGATCTGAAGGGCGGCTTCCGAACCTCCCTCTGGAAGTGTGTTTAGGTAACATTGAGCAATCCGCAAGTCTCGAACGCCTGTTGGAAGGCGCGCAAGCAATCGTCCATTGTGCGGGCGTGGTACGTGGAATATCCCAAAGTGATTTTGATAGAGTCAATGCGTCTGGTACAGAAAGGCTGGCGAGGCTCTCGGCACGTCATGGGATCGGCCGGTTTGTTCTGATATCCTCGTTAGCTGCACGTGCCCCCCAGCTGTCACCCTATGCCATGAGCAAGAAACGGGGCGAACAAATTCTTTACGATCTGGACGATCGCCTTTCCTGGGTCATTCTCAGGCCGCCCGCGGTCTATGGTCCGGGGGACCGGGAGATGAAGCCTTTACTCAAAGCGATGGTCCGTGGACTGGTTCCTGTGATCGGTGACCGAGATGCCCGTTTCTCCCTGATTTACGTTGATGATCTTGCCCGGGCAGCTCTGGCTGCGCTCACTGCGTCTGGGGTTAGCCAGCGGCTTTTCGAACTCGATGATGGACACCGGGGGGGGTACAGTTGGCAAGAAGTGATCGACATCGCATCATCCTATCGCAACAGGCCGGTCTATGCCGTCTCTGTTCCGGAGATCTTGTTACGGGCCATGGCAGCAATCTCCCTCCTTGCCTCGCGTTTGGGCGGGCGCTCGCCCATGTTGACGCCAGCGAAGGTGAATGAGCTTCGGCATCCCGATTGGGTATGCGACAATAATGATATTTGCGCTGCGCTGAATTGGCAGCCACAAGTCTCTTTTGCAAAAGGATTGGCCTTGACATTGGCCAACGATCAACCAATTTCTTGAGGTGTCATGAAAACGTATCAAGATATCCTGACCGAATTGCTGAATACTATCCGGCCGCTGGCACCGAATGCGGGTTCTTTGGATGAAGACACCGAGTTGATGGGTAACCTTGGTCTGGATTCCATGAAGGTGATGAATCTGTTACAGGAAGTGGAAGACCATTTCGACGTTTCCATACCAATCAACGTGTTGCCAGATGTCCGAACTGTCGGGGATCTGGCCCGAAAGATCCATCAGATTCTCAGTGACCAATGAAGCTCCTGGACAAATTCAAACAGCTCAGGGAAGCCCGCGATCAACTCAAGGACTTGGGGGTGGATCCCTTCAATGTCGTGGTGGAAAAGATTCTTTCCCCCACCGAAGCGATCGTCAATGGTCATCGAGTGATCCTTGCAGGGACCAATAACTACCTCGGTCTGACCTTCCATCCTGACTGTATTGCCGCTGCCGAGAAGGCACTTCACGAGGAGGGTTGCGGTACCACGGGGTCGCGCATGGCCAATGGCAACTATGCCGGTCATCTGGCCCTGGAAAGAGAGTTTGCCGAATTTTATGGTAAACCCTACAGTGTGGTGTTCTCCACAGGCTATCTTGCCAACCTGGCGTTGCTATCGACCTTGCCGGGTAACGACGATGTGATCCTCCTGGATTCTGATTGTCATGCCAGTATTTATGATGGTTGTCGGATGAGTCCT
>JALVSV010000201.1 GCA_027024125.1 Methylothermaceae bacterium
TGGGTGCCATCGTACTGGGTAATTTCACGTTTCCAGCCATCTATGGCCTGATATTGTGGTTACCGATGTGGGGTATGGCGCTCGTTCTGCGTCAAAGCCGAAATATCGGCTGGACCGTAGAATTGACTACCTGTGTGGGCCTTGTCATCGTTCTGCTGGCTTATATGATTCATCCAGATCCTGCGGAGTTCTGGTATCAACGGCTGCAAATGCTGTTTGGAGAGATATGGTCCCAGGCGGGTCTGGATCCAGTGGATCTGCAACCTCAGATCAAAACCGTTGCCCGTTACATGACAGGTATCATGGCAGCTGGGATGGTGTCCAGTCTGGTTCTGAGTCTGCTGTGGGCCCGCTGGTGGCAGGCTGTATTGTACAATCCGGGAGGATTCCGGGCTGAATTTCTGGCGATGCGTCTGCATCCCCCTTTGGCCTGGCTGACCTTGGGTCTGGCTGTGGCGGCGATGGCGATCGGGGGGCGTTGGCATGAGGGGGTGGTCAATGGGCTGTTGGTGTTGTTTGTACTGTATGTGGTCGTGGGAACGGCCATCCTGCACGCTATATTCTCTGCCAGGGGAATGAGGCTGTGGTTGTACGCCATGTATGGATTGATGCTGTTCATCCCTCATGTATTCCTGCCCGTTGCTGTGGTGGGCTTTTCGGATGCCTGGCTTGACTGGCGTGGCCGATTCTTACCGGCAGACAAAACTGTTTAACTTTGAGGTAAAGACTGATGGAAGTGATTCTACTGGAGAAGATATCCAATCTGGGTGACTTGGGCGAGCGGGTCGATGTGAAGCCCGGCTATGCCCGTAATTTCCTGATTCCCCAGGGGAAGGCCGTACGGGCTACTGCTGCCCGGATTGCAGAATTCGAGAAACAGCGTGCCGAACTGGAAAAGAAGGCGGCTGAAGTGCTGGCTGCAGCCCAGACACGGGCCGGAAAACTGGGCGAACTGGAAGTGGTGATTACCCAGAAGGCAGGGCCGGAAGGCAAACTGTATGGTTCGGTCGGCACCCAGAATATCGCTGATGCCGTGACTGAAGCAGGCGTCGCCGTGACCCGTCAGGAAGTCCGGTTGCCTGAGGGACCACTGCGTCATACCGGTGAATATGACATCGAACTGCAGTTGCACCCGGATGTGATCGCGACCGTGAAGGTCATCGTTCGTCCGGAATGATCCAATTGCCTTTTTCAGGGCATATCCCTGGCCTTTCAGGCTATGAATTTGGAGCGGTACCATAAAAAGGGTTCCGCTCCAATATATTTTGAGTCTCCTTATAAATCAATCTGCCCCAGAGGCTGAACCGTGATCTCCTGGGTCAATTCCTGATAAGACAGCACGGGTAGCTCGAACAGATCATTTTCCAGCAGTTTGCGGACATAACGGCGAATATCCACGGAAGTGATCAGGACTGGTTTGGAAGGTGAGTGTTCCAGGTCGCCCACGAGACCCTTAACCTTGTCGACGAAGGCATGGATGGTGTCGGGGTCGAGGGCCAGGTAGCTCCCTCCCGAGGTCTGGCGGATTCCGTTGCGAATGGTTTCTTCCAGATCCGGATTGAGCAGATAGGCCGGTAACAGATTATGTCCATGGCTGTATTTGTAACTGATGTAGCGTCTCAGGCTGCTTCGTACGTATTCCGCCAACAAGACCGTATCCTTTTCCTTTTGCCCCCATTCCACCAGGGCTTCGAGAATCGCTCTCAGGTTGCGGATCGAGATTTCCTCAGACACCAGGCGTTGCAGTACTTCTGTAATCTTTTGCAACGGTAATACCC
>JALVSV010000202.1 GCA_027024125.1 Methylothermaceae bacterium
GTCTCCTGTCCCGCCAAACCGGGTTGCCTGCGATCAGGGCAGTCACCGGGTAATTGCCGCCAATCCGCTCTTTTTCTCCGGCGGCGAAGGCATGCCTTTCCCCTGTCCGGATTTCCCGGCAGGAAGGCATCATGGATCTTAACGAATTGGTTGCGCTATCCTTATTAATGGGGCAGGAAGAGAACCAGCCAGCGAATTCATACATGGGAATGATCCTTGAGACAAGGGGCAAGTGAGTGAAGGAATTTTATGAGAAAGTCTATAAGACTGTGGCATTTTATCAAGCCACGGTGATAAGAGCAGTTCGCGGCCTGCGTTTTGATGTGTTCCCCCCTATGATGGAAAGACCCGTATTCGTGGTGGGATGCAGTCGTGCAGGCACGACGCTGGTATACAAGACCCTGTCCGAATCGAGAAGCTTGGGTTCACTGAATCGTGAAACGCATGATTTCTGGGCCTCGCTGCATCCTCCCTCCGAAAGAGGATGGACAAGCCATGAAATTCCAGCAGAATATGCCAGTGAGAGAGACCGAAAACAGGTGATAAGGCTGTTTTACAGTCATACCGGAAAACACAGATTCGTGGACAAGAACAATCAGAACGGCTTGTCGATTCCTTATCTGCAGCGATTGTTTCCGGACGCCTGCTTCGTCTACGTCAAACGTCATCCCGGCGACAACATAAATTCATTGATTGAAGGGTGGAGGCGGGCGGAGACGTTTGCTACCTGGTCGGATCAGTTGCCGGCCGAGGTGAATGTTGAGAACGGCCGATTCAAGCGCTGGTGCTTCTTTCTGGCCGACGGATGGCGTGATTATCTTGATGCATCCATCGAAGAGGTGTGCGCCTTTCAGTACCGGGAAATGAACCGGGCCATTCTGAAGGCCAAAACTCAGGTGGACGAAAACCGCTGGTGTGAGATTTTTTATGAGGACATTCTGGAGGATCCAGTGGAAGTGTTTGCTGGCCTGTTCGAGAAGTGTGAGATACCGTTTGATCCACTGTTGCGGAAACATTGCGCCGAAGTACTGCATAACCCCTATAATGCCTTCTCCGGGATAGGCAGGGACAAGTGGAAGACGACGGACAATCGGGAGAAAATCGAAAGGGTGCAGCCTGAAGTCTGGCCTGTGGCCCTGGACATGGGGTACAGAGAGTGAGTTCAATTTCCCTTCCCTTTCAATCTGATAACGAAGTCACCCAAAAGACATGCTCGATCTCGCCCGTTTCAATGCCCTGAAGGCTCCTCTGTTGGAAAGTCCCGTGCTGATCATCGAAAGTGATGACTGGGGTCCGGGGCCGCAGGAGCACGCTGAGGTGCTGGAGGGCATCCATGCGCTGTTGCGCCGATTCAGAGACGATAGCGGAAGTCATCCGGTGATGACGATCGGGGTTATTTTGTCCATTCCGGATGGTCAGGTGATCCTCAAACGTGGTGATTATCGGGCACGTTATCTGGATGAAGCCGAATACCGGCCGATAGTGGATTCCCTTTTGGCTGGCATGGAGGAGGGGGTGTTCGATCTCCAGCTTCATGGCCTGGCCCACTACTGGCCAGAAAACCTGCTGGAGGCCATGACCAGGGACGAATCTATTGGGAAATGGCTGCAACACGACAGCTGGCGGACGGAAACACTGCCTTCCTGGTTGCAGAGCCGCTGGATCGATGCGCGGTCCTTGCCTTCGCATCCCCTTCCTCCCGAAAAGATCGTTGGGGCGGTCCGGGAAGAGGTCGACCGGTTCAAGCAATGCTTCGGTCACGATC
>JALVSV010000203.1 GCA_027024125.1 Methylothermaceae bacterium
TAGGGAGGATCCAACATGCCATCATTCGATGTCGTATCCGAGGTCGATCTCCATGAGGTATCCAATGCCGTGGATCAGGCCAACCGGGAAGTGGCCAATCGCTTCGACTTCAAAGGTTCCGGCGCTCGTTTCGAGCTCGACGACCTGACGATCACCATGCACGCCCAGAATGATTTTCAGCTGCGCCAGATGCTCGACATGCTACAGATGAAACTGAGCAAGCGCGGCGTGGACATCGGTTGTCTCGACATCGGCCAACTCCAGGTCAGCGGCCAGGAGGCCCGTCAGGAGATCACTCTGCGTCAGGGTATCGATAAAGAGTTGGCCAAGAAGATCACCAAGCTGATCAAGGAAAGCAAACTCAAGGTTCAGGCCAGCATCCAGGGTGACAAGATTCGGGTGACAGGAAAGAAGCGTGACGACCTGCAACAGGTGATTCAGGCATTGCGCGAGGCCAAACTGGGCCTTCCTTTGCAATTCATCAATTTCCGGGACTGAACTGATGTCAGATCACATTTCCACTGCCATCTCAAAACGCTTCGAAGCTCATTTCGAGGCACTGTATGGCGAAGAGGGTTCTGGCCTGGCCCGAAACCTGCTGGACAAACTTTCCGCTTTCGCCCCTGACATCCATCCCCCCCCCAAGACACTGTGGGACCAGCAAGATCTTCTCCTCATTACCTATGGTGACAGTATCCGCACCGTCGGAGCAGCACCACTCAGGACCTTGCATCAATTTCTCTGCGAACGTCTTGCCGACACTTTCAGCAGTGTCCATATATTGCCCTATTTCCCATACAGTTCCGATGACGGCTTTGCGGTCATCGACTACCTGAAGGTCAATCCCGCATTGGGAGACTGGCCCGATATCGAACGCATCGCCATTGACTTCAGGCTGATGACAGATCTGGTCATCAACCATGTCTCAAGTCAACATCGATGGTTACAAAATTTTCTCCAGGACTTGGACCCCGGGCGAGACTATTTCATCGAGGTCGACCCCGAGACCGATCTTTCCATGGTCGTCAGGCCCCGCACCACGCCACTACTGACCCGCTTCGAGACGAACAAGGGTTCCCGATGGCTGTGGACCACCTTCAGCGCAGACCAGGTCGATACCAACTTTCACAATCCCAAAGTCTTGTTCGAATACATCGACATTCTGCTGGCCTATCTAGGCCGGGGGAGCAAACTGATCCGCCTCGATGCCATCGCCTACCTGTGGAAAGAGATCGGTACTCCCTGCATCCACCTGCCTCAGACCCATACGGTGGTCAAACTGCTGCGGGAGATGGTGGACCTGGTGGCTCCTGGAACCCTGTTGATCACGGAAACCAACGTTCCCCACCAGGAAAACATCAGCTACTTCGGGGAAGGCGACGAGGCCCAGGTGGTCTACCAATTCCCCCTTCCCCCGTTGGTCCTACATGCTTTTTACCGTGGTGATGCGAGCCATCTGACCCATTGGGCACGGAACCTGGACCCACCCCCTCAGGGCTGTACTTTTCTCAATTTTCTTTCCAGCCACGACGGAATTGGTCTACGACCGCTGGAGGGGCTGGTCACTGACCAGGAAGTATTGGACCTGGTGGATGGAATGCGGACGTTGGGAGGGAAGGCATCGATGCGTACCCGCCCCGACGGCAGTCAGGCACCTTATGAACTGAATATCTCCTGGTTCAGTGCCATGCAGGGAACCTGTCGGGGAAAGGATGGGTTAGGAATCGAACGTCACCTGTGTGCCCACGCCATCATGCTGGCCCTGCAGGGCATTCCAGCTTTTTATATCCTGAGTCTGTTGGGTACCGAAAATGACCTGGAAGGTGTGGAACGAACGGGGGCCGCCCGCTCGATCAATCGCCACAAGTGGGATCACCAGGCCCTGGAATCTCTGCTCAATGATCCAAACTCGGTTCACAGAAGCGTGCTGAGCAGGTTACAGGACCTTATCCGGATAAGGCGGGAGCAGCCCGCCTTTCATCCCGACGCCCACCAGCAGATTCACGACATGGGACCCGAGGTATTCGTGGTCGAAAGAATCTGTCAGGAACAGACGCTTGTGGCAGTGCACAACGTCACTCCCAAATCCCATACCCTTTCCGTTCCGGAAGGGGAATGGCGTGAACTGATATCCAGCAGCCGGATCAACGGGACATTAGACCTGCCACCCTACGGTACTGCATGGCTGTCCCAGTCATATCCTCCACCGACCCGTTAGCGGACCGTGACTGCCGGAACACGGGGAAATGCCGTCGCTCCGGCTAACTGGCATTGTCTTCCTCGACCGCCTCGTAGATCCGGTCGAGGAAATCGGGGACCGCACTCACCACCCGATTCCAGCTGGGAATGAAGGGGGTTTCCATGGGGTTTTCCAAAAACTGTTCTCCCGCCAGCCAGATATTCTGGGCGAACAATTCCACCATCTTCTCCTCGTCGTGGCGATCGAACTCCAGACCATTGATGCGGGCCTCACTGTAATAACGGTCGACGAAATCGAGTGCGATACGGTAATAGGTCGCCTTGAGAGCGCGGAAGGTCTCTTGGTGGAACACCGATCCCTTGGTCGCCAATTTGCGATAAAGCGCCTTGGCGATGTCCATACTCATCTTGGACAGACCAGCTTCGGGATTGTCTTCGGAAAGAGGTTGATGCTTATGGTCATAGGCATCGGCGATCTCCACTTGGCAGAAGTGGCTGTGTGCCTGGTTGCGGTAGACCTCCGACAAAACTCCGATTTCCAGCCCCCAATCACTCGGGATTCGGATCTCCCGGACCACATCCACACGCATGGAAAACTCTCCTGCCAGTGGATAACGAAAACTGTCGATGAATTCCAGGTAATCCAATGACCCCATGATGGTCTTGAGAGCCCTTACCAACGGTGTCAGAAGCAACCGGGTGACCCGCCCGTGAATCCTCGAATCGGCCACCCGATAGTAATATCCCTTGCAAAACCGGAAATTGAGCGCTGGATTGGCTACAGGATAAAACAGCCGTGCTGGCATTTCGCGACTATAGGTCAGGATGTCGCAATCGTGGAGCGCGATGACATCGGCCTTGCCCGAGGCAATCACGTACCCATAGCAATACCATACGTTACGGCCTTTACCTGGCTCCTGGGGAGCCAACCCATGGGAAGCAAGCAGTTGATCAAGTTCACGCAGCCGCGGACCATCGTGCCAAAGAATACGGTAATGCTGTGGCAATCTGGAAAAGAATTCCCGGGCAAAAGCGAATTGTTCCTCATCCGCGCGATCGAGACCGATGACGATCTCGCTCAAATAGGGAATTTTGGACAGTTCCTCGATAATTGCGGGTAATGCACTTCCCTCCAGCTCTGAGAAAAGTGAGGGCAATACCAACGACATGGGTCGCTGGCGGGAAAATGTCAGCAATTCCGCTTCCAAATCGTCCAGAGAGCGGCCCGCCAGACGATGCAGGCACGTCACAACACCGTTTTGAAAGAAATCCCCCATGTGTCTCCTCCTGTCCCACCTTGTCCATCGCCTGCAAATACCAGATCATACTTGGTGCAGGGGATGCCCCCTCACTCGCCAGCATCGATTGACCTCAAACATGAGCCCGGACCCGGCTGCTGACATCGAACGCTGTCCCGGTGGTTGCCGTTTCACCCCATTCTAACAGTTTGGGACGAAGAAAACGGCCGGTGTGGGAACGCGTACATTCTGCCACTTCCCAGGGCGTGCCTTCCACCACGATCATACCACCACCTGCCCCACCCTCAGGCCCCAGATCGATGATCCAGTCGGCAGTCTTGATCACATCCAGGTTATGTTCGATCACAATGACGGTATTTCCCTGATCGCGCAGCCGATGCAGCACACCCAGCAACTGGCGAATGTCATGAAAATGGAGTCCCGTGGTCGGTTCATCGAGAATATAGAGCGTACGTCCAGTGTCGCGCTTTGACAATTCGCGCGCCAGTTTGACCCGCTGCGCTTCCCCCCCGGACAGGGTAACGGCATTCTGCCCCAGGGTGATGTAACCCAGTCCCACATCCATAAGGGTCTGCAGTTTGCGTGCAACCACTGGAATCGGCTTGAAGAATTCCAGTGCCTCCTCCACCGTCATCTCCAGAACCTCATGGATGGTTCTGCCTTTGTACCTGACCTCCAGGGTTTCGCGGTTGTAACGCTTGCCTTTGCACACATCACAGTGGACATAGATATCAGGGAGAAAATGCATCTCGACCTTGATCACTCCATCCCCCTTGCACGCTTCGCAGCGTCCCCCCTTGACATTGAAGCTGAAGCGGCCGGGCAGGTAGCCCCGGGCCCGGGCCTCGGGTGTTGCGGCGAACAATTCACGGATATGGGTAAACACCCCGGTATAAGTCGCGGGATTGGACCTGGGGGTACGACCGATGGGACTTTGATCGATATCCACCACCTTGTCCAGATGCTCAAGTCCCTCGATGCCGTCACAAGGCGCAGGCTGGGTGGAAGCTCCGTTCAATTCACGCGCCACCAGTCGGTATAAGGTGTCGTTGACCAAAGTGGACTTTCCCGATCCAGACACACCGGTCACACAAGTCAACAACCCCATCGGAAAGGCGACGTCGATACCTTGCAAGTTATTGCCCCGCGCGCCCCGAACGATCATTTGTTTCTGTGAATCGGCAGGGGTCGGCACCTCCCGCATCATGATCCTTTCCCTACCTGTCAGATAACGGCCGGTCAACGAATCCGGACAAGCCATGATGGACTCGGGCGTTCCCTGAGCCACGATGCGACCTCCATGCACACCGGCGCCCGGACCAATGTCCACGACATGGTCGGCGGACCGGATCGCATCCTCGTCGTGTTCCACCACGATGACGGTATTCCCCAGATCGCGCAAGTGAATCAGGGTGTCGAGCAGACGTTGATTGTCACGTTGGTGAAGACCGATGGAGGGTTCGTCGAGTACATACATGACCCCCACCAGCCCCGCGCCGATTTGACTGGCAAGCCGGATCCTCTGGGCTTCACCACCGGAAAGCGTGTCGGCACTGCGATCCAGGCTCAGGTAATCCAGGCCCACGTTCACCAGGAATTCGAGCCGGGCGCGGATTTCCCGCACAATCTTGTCCGCCACCTGGCCGCGCCTGCCGGCAAGATGCAGTTCGGCGAACCAGGCCAGACAATCACGAATGGCCAGCCGGGTCAGACCCGGAAGGTTACTGTCGGCCACGAAAACATTGCTGGCAGCCTTGTTGAGGCGTGTCCCCCCACACTCCGGACAAGGCTTGGTGGACAGGTAACGCGCCAGATCCTCACGCACCATGTTGGAATCGGTTTCATGATAGCGGCGTTCCATGATCGGCAGCACGCCCTCGAAGGGATGACGTTTGACCACCCCCTTGCCGCGGCCACCGAAATAACGGAACGCAATGGCCTCACCTCCGCTACCGTAGAGGATCAATTCCCGGATCTCCCCGGGCAGCTGATTGAAAGGGATTTCGGGATCGAACCCATAATGCTTGGCCAGGGAACGAATCAGGGAAAAATAGTAGGCATTGCGCCGGTCCCAGCCACGTATCGCCCCGCCAGCCAGGCTCAGATTGGGATTCTGTACCACCCTGTCGGGATCGAAGTAGGCCTTGACCCCCAAACCGTCACAGGCTGG
>JALVSV010000204.1 GCA_027024125.1 Methylothermaceae bacterium
TTGGAATATTTGGATGCCAATACCCTGGCCTATGCCTTCGAGGGAAGGCGACAGGTTTAGTCAACGGTAACACTCATGAATACCCCGTTCTCACCCCGAGGCATGAAAGGACCACCGAGGGGCGCGGGTGTTGGTTTGAGAGCGTAAACGGCCTGGACGGCCGTTTCCGAGCCCCCATGGATGGGTTTACGGCGTCTCGAAAACCAACACCAGCGCCCCTCCCCTAAGCTTTCACGGTAGTGATCAGGAAATTTCCGGCAGTTTCTGCAACAGCTTCAAGTAGCGTCTGTAGCGTGCCGCACTGATCTTCCCTTCATCCACCGCTTGTTTTACCCTGCATCCCAGATCACCGGCGTGACGACAGTCGTTGAATCGGCATTGTTCGGCAAAAGGTCGAAATTCCTTGTAGCCATCGGCCAGTCTGTGTGGATCGATATTCGCCAGGCCAAATACCGATACACCGGGCGTGTCGATAATGTCTCCCCCTTCCTTTAGGTGAAACAACATCGCCGAGGTGGTGGTATGCCGACCACGCCTGGTACTGGAGGATAGCGCCCCGATTCGGATGTCCTTGTCGGGTATGAGTGTTTTGAGGAGAGAGGACTTGCCTACTCCCGATTGTCCGGCGAACATGGAGGTCTTGCCTTTCAGTATGGCGTGCAACGCCTCCATCCCCTCGCCGGTTTTGGCGCTGACTGACAGCAGTGGGTAGAGGTTGCGGTATGGTGCCAGGTCTGCCTCGATGCGACTCCATTCGGTCGGGGTCACCAGATCGGTTTTGTTTAACAGAATGACTGGCTGCAGATGATGGTGTTCGCACACCACCAGGTACTGGTCCACCAGTAGCAGGTCGTAGGGTGGTTCAGGGGCGATGACGATCAGAACCTGATCGAGGTTCGCTGCCACCGGCCTGAGCTTTCCGCCTCTGCCAGGGCGGGTCAATAAGGTGCGGCGTGGCAGGACCTCGAGGATGATCCCGTGGTCAGGGCCGGTTGGCTGCCACATGACCCGGTCGCCCACACAGGGTGGTGTGCAGTGTCTTCTTGCTTCACATAAAGCGATACGACCGTCATCGCTTTCCAGCGCCCAGCTTCTTCCGAAATGAGCGATGACAAGGCCGGGATCGGTCATGGCCCCTGCTCATCCGTCATGGCGGACAAAAAACAGGAGGCTGATCCGGCAAGTGGCACCGTCAGGCCGGGCTCCCCTGCTTCTGGGTTTGCCTTAGATGTTCAATCCGAATGGCCGCCGGGGGATGACTGTAGTGGAAGGCCGCATATAATGGATCAGGGGTCAGGGTAGCGGCATTTTCCCGGTAAAGTTTCACCAGTGAATGAATGAGCGCTTCGGCGCGGGTCATGGAGGCGGCAAACTCGTCGGCCTCGAATTCGTATTTGCGCTGGATGGCCGCCATGATGGGCTGCAGAAAAGTGCTGAACACCGGCATGATCAACATGAACAGCAGCAGAGCCGTGGCGTTTGAGTAAGTGGAGACACCCAGTCCTTCATAGAACCATGGCTGTTGCGCCAGCCAACCCAATAGCGCCAGGCCAACCAGGCTGATCAGGGCGCTGGTGATCAGCATCTTGATGACGTGTTTGCGTTTAAAGTGCCCGAGTTCGTGGGCCAGCACGGCTTCCAGTTCTTCCGGCTCCAGGGATTGCATCAGGGTGTCGAAGAATACGATGCGTTTGTTGCTGCCGATGCCGGTGAAATAGGCATTACCATGACCTGTGCGGCGCGAGCCGTCCATGAC
>JALVSV010000205.1 GCA_027024125.1 Methylothermaceae bacterium
CTGTGATCCTGCACTATTCGGACCACCCTTCCTGGACGTACCTTCTCCCCATTTGATATAGTTTGCCGATTCAAAGAAATTCGTGTCCGCCTGCTCGCAGGCGGTTTTGGCTGGTTTAAGTGAATTTTGGGGAGAAGCTTTATATGGCAATCAAAATAGCAATCAATGGGTATGGTCGTATCGGGCGCAACGTTCTACGGGCCTTGTTCGAGGCAGGTCGCACGGATGAATTTGAGATCGTCGCCCTCAACGATTTGGGTGATGCCCAGACCAACGCCCATTTGACTCGTTATGATACGGTTCACGGCCGCTTTCCCGCCAGGGTCGAGGTCGATGGGGACTGGCTGGTAGTCGATGGTCACAGGATCCGGGTGCTGGCCGAACGGGATCCCGGCAAGCTCCCATGGGGTGACATGGGCGTTGATGTGGTGATGGAGTGTACCGGCTTTTTCACTTCCAAGGAAAAAGCATCGGCCCACCTGCAAGGTGGTGCCAAGAAAGTATTGATTTCCGCCCCAGGTGGCAAGGATGTTGATGCCACCATAGTCTACGGGGTCAACCATCAGATTCTGAAATCTTCTGACACGGTGGTCTCCAATGCTTCCTGTACGACCAACTGTCTGGCGCCCCTGGTCAAGCCTTTGAACGATAAGATCGGCTTGGTGAGTGGATTGATGACCACCATTCACTCCTACACCAACGACCAGCGCCTGATCGATGTGTATCACAGCGATTTGCGTCGTGCCCGCTCGGCTACCCATAACATGATCCCCACCAAGACAGGGGCGGCTGCCGCTGTCGGCCTGGTCCTGCCAGAATTGGCTGGAAAATTGGACGGCTTCGCGGTGCGCGTTCCCACCATCAATGTCTCCCTGGTGGATTTGACTTTCCATGCGGCCCGCTCCACTTCCAAGGAAGAGATCGACCAGATCCTGAAGGAGGCATCCGAGGGTGATCTCAAGGGAATCCTGGCATTCAACGATGAGCCATTGGTTTCGATGGACTTCAATCACGACCCTCATTCCTCAATCTACGAATCTCCCTTGACCAAGGTCATCGACGGTACCCTGGTGAAGGTGACTTCGTGGTATGACAACGAATGGGGTTTCTCCAACCGCATGCTCGATACCGCCAAGGCATTAGTGGAGGCGCGCTGATCCATGTCTGATGTGTACGTGCCCAGACGCACCAAGATCGTGGCAACCCTGGGGCCTGCCACTGATAGCCCGGAAATGCTTGAGAAACTGGTGGCTGCGGGTGTTGACGTGGTGCGCCTGAATTTTTCCCATGGGACAGCTGACGATCACCGCCGCAGGGCGCGTCTGATTCGCGAGATTTCTGAAGGCAAAGGGCGTTATGTGGCGATTCTTGCTGACCTGCAGGGGCCGAAGATTCGGATAGCCCAATTCAAGGAAGGGAAGGTGGTGTTGAAGGTGGGCGCCAAATTCGCTCTCGATGCCGACTTTCCTTTGGAGGAGGGTGACGAAACGCAGGTTGGCATTGTCTATCGCGACTTGCCCAAGGATGTGGTTCCAGGTGATACCCTGCTGCTCGATGATGGCCGTGTAGTGTTGGAAGTGGAAAGCATCCACGGTAACCGGGTCCAGTGCGTGGTTGTCGTCGGAGGCGTCCTGTCCAACAACAAGGGCATCAACAAACAAGGCGGAGGACTTTCGGCCACCGCTTTGACCGACAAGGACAAGGAAGATATCAAGACAGCGGTTGAGATCGAGGCTGATTATTTGGCCGTTTCCTT
>JALVSV010000206.1 GCA_027024125.1 Methylothermaceae bacterium
CTGGATGTGAGTAGCGATGAATCCATTGCTGCCATGTTCAGCGAATTGGGAAAACACTGGGACGGCCTGGACAGCCTGGTACACTCTATTGGTTTTGCTCCCAGAGACCAACTGGAGGGCAGTTTCGTTGATGCCGTCACTCGCGAAGGTTTTCTGACCACTCACGACATCAGCGCCTACAGTTTTGCCGCCCTGGCCAAAGCGGCCAAACCGATGATGACGGGGCGCAAAGCCTCTTTGGTCACCATGACCTACCTCGGAGCGGTGCGTACCGTGCCCAACTACAATGTTATGGGTGTTGCCAAGGCAGCCCTGGAGGCTACCACCCGCTACCTGGCCGACTCTATGGGACCGGACGGCATTCGCGTAAATGCTGTTTCAGCCGGCCCCATACGCACCCTGGCAGCATCCGGCATTAATAACTTCCGTTCCATGCTGGCGGAAGCAGAGAAAAAGACACCCTTGCGCCGCAATGTGACGATTGATGAAGTGGGCAATGCTACGGCATTTCTCTGCTCAGATCTGGCATCGGGGATCACTGGAGATGTGCTCTACGTGGATTCTGGATACCACATCGTAGGTTGAGCGTGTATTTGCCTAGTGAAAAAAGGGCGCCCTAGGAAACCGGATCAATTCCAGGCATCCCTTGATGGCGCCCTTTGTTCATGCCGTGAATTGCCGCGAAAATCTACTTGTCTTTAGTATTGATCTCGACATCAGCCCTTTCGCGCAGGTAGCGGCCCAGAATACTGAACTGTTGCTGACCTTTGGCCGTTGCCAGTTTTTGCTTGGCAGCCTTTCGCGCAGCATCATCCAGCTTACCGGGATCACCATCAGTCACGCGGCTTAGCGCCAACAGGGCATAATCTCCATTACCCAGCTCCGCCCCGCCATAAGTCAGACTGTCATCTTTGGGGCGCTGCAGACCAAAAGCCTTCTCTCGTAGGGCTTGAGGAAGCAAGGTAGACTGGCGTTTGATCTTGATGCCGGACTTCAGTTCCCCGTCCCCATCTGCGGCAATCTGCTCAAGCGTTTTCTCGCCGGCTTTCAAGGAGGCCAACAAAGTTTCGCCTTTTTTCCTGGCCAGGACCTTTCCCTTGTCGCGCTTCAGCGTTGCTACTACCTTTTCCTTTACTTTCTCGAAAGACCGAGGATGCTCAGCCTCATGCTCGACAACACGCAACACCAACACTTTGTCGCCTTCCAATTCAATCAGTTCACTGTTGTTGCCCTCGTTGAGCACATCATCACTGAAAGCCGCGGCCACGACTTTTGGGGAAGACAAATCACCCTTGCCACCACGCCGATCCAGCCAGTCGGATTCCTGGACCTTCAGCCCAAGCGCTTCGGCGGCTGGCACCAGACTGTCCGGCGATTCATAGCTCAGGTCGGCAAGCTGTTCTGACTTGTCAAACAGAAGCTGCTCAGCCTGCTTGCGGCGCCAGGCGGTTTCAATATCATCCCGCAGCTTCTCGAAGCTGCCACTATCCGGGTTGCGGATATCGACAATCTGTATCAAATGAAAACCGAAAGGAGTACGGACCGGTTTGCTGATCTGACCTTTTTTCAGCCTGTAGGCTTCTTTTTCAAAAGCCTTGGCCATAAGGCCCGGGCTGATCCAGCCCAGATCACCACCCTGATCCTTTGATCCTGGATCATCGGAAAATTCCCTGGCCAGGTCTTCGAACTTCTCTCCTTTGGCCAGGCGCGCCTCCAGATCCTCTGCCTTGGCCCTGGCGGCATCGACGGCAGC
>JALVSV010000207.1 GCA_027024125.1 Methylothermaceae bacterium
ACAGTAGGGGAAAAATCATCGTGGCAGGACATACCGATGACGTACCCATCAGAACCGAATGGTACCGTTCCAATTGGGAGCTGTCCTCTGCACGAGCCGTTTCCATGGCCCACGAACTCCTCCGGGGTGGGGTCGATCCTGGGCGAATGGTCGTCTCCGGCTATGCCGATACCCAGCCTTTGGTGCCCAACAGCAATGCCAAAAACCGGGCAAAGAATCGCCGGGTCGAAATTATTCTGATGCAAGACGAGGCGGAGGGGGGAACATTTGATGAATTTGGACCATAGCGGAGGAGTTGCCTGAATGAGCCAGGAAATGAGAGCTGTCGACAGCATTGAACGAAGAAGGTACTTCAGGATAGAGGATGAAATCGTATTGGTCTATCGTCTGGTGGCCCCTGAAGAAGTACCCGATCCATCGGCATTTCCTGAACAGATGGCCGATCAATTTTCCATCACTTCGACGCTTGAGTATCTCACTCAGGAATCCCAGGCCCAACTGCGGAGCATTCAGCGAGATCATCCTGAAGTGGCGGCGTTTCTGCAGACCCTGGAACGTAAAATCGATGTGCTTGCCCAGGCCCTGCTCATCAGTAACAATCAGCTGATGGACCAGCCTACCCGGAAGGTCAATCTCAGTGCGGCCGGCCTGGCTTTCGATTCCGAGCAGACGATGAGTGAGGGCAGTGTGCTGGAGCTCAAGATGGTGGTGCCGCCGGCATTGGTGGGCATCATCACCTTCGGCAGAGTGGTCTATTGCCATGAAAATGAAGGAGGTGGGGATTATCGGATCGGAGTGGATTTTCTCAGTATGCGCGAGCAGGATCGGGAGTTCTTGATTCGCCACGTGGTCAAGCGTCAGTTGAGCAAACTGAGGCAACAAAAACAAACTCAGTTCGATACAATAGAGAAATCGGATTTACCGCGACCATGATACAAGGCCGGATCAGAGGTGGGAGTGTTCTGACCATTGCGGTGGCAAAGCAACTTCTCCCGAAAGACCAAGTCCACTTCCATGTTGCAATCTACAGACGTGCAGCTGTTGCGCTACCTGGCCGACGGCCGTTTTCATTCCGGACAAAAAATTGCCGCTGATCTAAGCCTCAGTCGTACCGCTATTTGGAAACAAATCCAAAGGCTCAAAGACAAGGGGTTGGAGATACAAGCCGTTACCGGCAGGGGCTATCGCCTCGACCACCCCCTCGAATGGCTTGACAGTGAACGCATCCGACAGGCGTTGGAGATTCCCTGTTCAGGTCTGGATCCTGTGATAGAAGTCCATACCTGCCTCGACTCGACCAATACTTATCTGCTGCAGAACGCTCGACGATTGGACAATTCCCATATCTGTCTGGCCGAGACCCAGACTTCGGGAAAAGGTCGTCTGGGACGTCGTTGGGTTTCTCCCTTTGGCCGTAACATCTATCTATCGATGTTATGGCGATTTCATTCTGGATCCACCGCAACGGGGCTTAGCCTTGCAGTGGGCGTGGCTGTTGTCCAGGCACTTCATGACATGGGTTTTTCCGATTTACAGTTGAAGTGGCCCAACGATATTCTCTGGCATGGAAAAAAACTCGGAGGCATCCTGATCGAAGGGCTCAGTGAGCATCAAGGCGAAAATATCGTCGTGATCGGTTTGGGCATCAATCTTTGGTTGCCCAGGCGGGCAGCCTCGGAGATCGACCAACCTTGGGTGGATGGGCGTACGGTCCTCGGCCGCCTGCCGCAACGCAATCTGACTGTCGCCA
>JALVSV010000208.1 GCA_027024125.1 Methylothermaceae bacterium
GATTGCAGGGGCAGGTGGTCCGCTTCGAAAAACGCCGTGAATACTTCCCTGTAGGCTCCACGCCGGCCTCCCTGCCGGCGAGGCTTTCGAATTAGACCACCTGCCCCTGCAATCAATCGTTTGCATGTTTAAATGACGTGGCCCTGGGGTGTATCCATTCGGGCTTGCTTCCTTGGTGTTGGCGACTTAATATTCACAACTTTTTACGGAAAGGTCTGGAAAAATCATGATGCGAACCCATCGGTGTGGAGAACTTAACGAAAGTCATATCGACCAGGAAGTCGTGTTGTCGGGCTGGGTCCATCGGCGCCGGGATCACGGTGGGGTCATTTTTATCGACCTCAGAGATCGTGAGGGTTTGGTGCAGGTGGTTGTGGATCCCTCCACGCCGGAAGCGTTTGCACTCGCTGAACAGGTTCGCAGTGAATATGTCATTAAAGTCCGGGGTCGGGTCAGGCGTCGGCCAGAGGGAACTGAAAACCCCAATCTTCCAACAGGCCAGATCGAAGTCCTGACTTCTGAACTGGAAATCCTCAATCGCGCCGAAACGCCTCCTTTTCCGGTGGAAAGCGACATTCCAGTCAGTGAAGAAGTGAGATTGAGATATCGGTATTTGGATCTCAGGCGTCCAGAGATGCAGGCCAAGCTCAGGTCCAGGCGGGATATTGTCCGGGTGCTGCGCCGTTTTCTCGATGATCACGACTTCTATGAAATCGAGACTCCTTTCCTGACCAAGGCGACCCCCGAAGGTGCCAGGGATTATCTGGTTCCAAGCCGAACCCATCCGCACTCGTTCTTTGCCTTGCCGCAATCACCCCAGCTCTACAAACAGCTACTGATGATCGCCGGCTTCGATCGTTACTACCAGATCGTCCGCTGTTTCCGTGACGAGGATCTGCGTGCGGATCGACAGCCGGAATTCACCCAGCTGGATATCGAGACCTCTTTCATGGACGAGCATGACATCATGGCGCTGATGGAAGAGATGATGCGTACCTTGTTCAAGGAAATCCTGGCGGTGGAGCTACCCAATCCATTTCCCCGCCTCAGCTACGACGAAGCCATGCGGCGCTTTGGCAGTGACAAACCGGATTTGCGCATTCCGCTGGAATTGGTCGATCTGGCCGATTTGATGCAGGCGGTGGAATTCAAGGTTTTCTCGGCACCTGCAAAAGATCCCAATGGTCGGGTGGCCGCGCTTAGATTGCCCGGGGGAGCAGATTTGAGCCGCAAGGAAATTGACGATCTGACCAAATTTGTTTCCAATTATGGGGCAAAAGGGCTGGCTTACATCAAGGTTAATGATCGCGATCGGGGAAGGGAAGGCTTGCAGTCCCCGATTTTGAAATTCCTTCCGGATGACGTGGTCGAGGCGATTCTCGAAAGAACAGAAGCCCAGGCCGGCGACCTCATCTTCTTCGGTGCCGACAAGGCCAAGGTGGTCAACGAGGCGCTGGGAGCACTCAGGGTCAAATTGGGCAGTGACCGTGGGTTGATCGAGGAGGGCTGGCGCCCACTGTGGGTGGTGGATTTTCCCATGTTCGAGTGGGATGAGGAACAACGACGCTGGGTTGCCCTGCATCATCCCTTTACGGCGCCTGCATGTGGCATCGACGAACTGTTGGCAGATCCCGGAAAGGCTATTTCCAGGGCTTACGACATGGTGCTCAACGGTGTCGAAGTGGGGGGAGGCTCCATTCGTATCCATACCCAGGAAATGCAACAGGCGGTGTTCAGACTGCTGGGTA
>JALVSV010000209.1 GCA_027024125.1 Methylothermaceae bacterium
GGGACGACGCAGGTGACGAACATGCCAGGAAACACTGGTGTTGGTCTTGCCGATTCGGGCTAGGTCCGGACCGATTCGACGTGATCCCCATTGGAACGGATGGTCATAGACGGATTCGCCCGCCTTGGAGTAATCGCCATACCTCTCGATCTCGTGACGCATGGGGCGGATCTGCTGTGAATGGCAGTTGTAGCACCCTTCGGAAACATAGATGTCGCGACCAGCCAGCTCCAGCGGCGTGTAAGGCTGAACCGAAGCGATACGGGGAACGTTTGACTTGATGATAAAGGTTGGAATGATCTCAAACAGAGAGGCGCTGATCACAGCGATTGCCACCCAGACCGTGAATACCAGGCCCTTACGCTCCCAGCGCCTGTGCCAGCGAGCCTTGGAAAAAGTATCAAGAACCCGGGCGATACCCGCGACATTGTCCAGATCGGAAGCGGGCAGGGGAGGCTCTTCGTAATGCTTGCTCAGCGGTGCGGCTTTCTGAATCGGCTCTTCATAAGTGGAGGGTCTGGCCCGCCATGTCATGAACAGGTTCGTTGCCGCCATCAGTCCGCCGGTCAGGAAGAACAAGCCACCAACAACGCGGATCCAGTACATGGGCATAAGCCGCAGTACGGTTTCCAGGAAGTCTGTGTAGACAAGGTTGCCGTTGCTGTCGAACGCCCGCCACATAAGACCCTGGGTAATACCCGCTGCGTAAATCGGGATGATGTAAAGGAGGATGCCGATCGTGGCGATCCAGAAGTGCATAGCCATCATCTTCTTTGACCACAGCTTGGCCTGGAACAGGCGGGGCATAAGCCAGTACGCCATGCCGAATGTCATCATGCCGTTCCATCCCAGGGCACCTGCGTGCACGTGGGCGATTGTCCAGTCCGTGTAGTGTGAAAGGGCGTTGACGCTCTTTATGGAAAGTAAGGGACCTTCAAAGGTGCTCATGCCGTAGAAGGTGACACCGACTACGTAGAACTTGAGGATGGGATCTTCGGAAACCTTGTTCCACGCACCCCGCAGTGTCAGCAGACCGTTGAGCATCCCACCCCAGGAAGGCATCCAAAGCATCAGGGAGAAAAGCATGCCCAGCGTGCTCAGCCATTCCGGCGCGGATGTGTAATGCAGGTGGTGCGGCCCGGCCCAGATGTAAATGAATACCAGGGACCAGAAGTGCAGTATCGACAGCTTGTAACTGAACACCGGGCGGTTCGCCGCCTTGGGAAGGAAGTAGTACATCAGCCCCAGGAAGGGTGTGGTCAGGAAGAACGCCACAGCATTGTGACCGTACCACCACTGCATGAAGGCATCCTGCATGCCCGCGTAAATCCCGTAACTCTTGGTCATTGTGACCGGCAGGGAGAGATTGTTGAAAATATAAAGAACCGCGATGGCTACGATTGTCGCAATGTAAAACCACAGGGCGACGTAAAGATGTCTCTCCCGGCGAATCGCAATCGTGCCGAAGAAGTTTATCGCGAATACCACCCAGACCAGAACTACCGCGACATCAGCAAACCATTCCAGCTCGGCATATTCCTTGCTCTGTGTAATTCCCAGGGGCAGAGTAATTGCCGCGGTGACAATGATAAGTTGCCAGCCCCAGAAATGAATGTTGCTCAACAGGTCGCTGAACATTCGCGTCTTGAGCAGGCGCTGAGATGAATAATAGGTGGCTGCGAAAATCGAGTTGCCGGCAAAGGCGAAAATCGCAGCATTCGTGTGCAGAGGACGCAGGCGTCCGAAAG
>JALVSV010000210.1 GCA_027024125.1 Methylothermaceae bacterium
CCGTATTCTGAAAAGGGGGAAGGTTGCATCCCAACCAGCTGCACAGGATTTCCATTGGAGCTCGCAAATGAACCTTGTTGGCCCAATGGTCGGCCTCAAAATAGGCCAGTTGGACCATGAACACCAATATCAGCGCGCCCACGCCTATTTTCCAGTAGAGTGGAGGATTCTGGGTTTCACCCGTTCCGGCAGCAGGCGAAAAAAGCGGCAGACTGGGAAATGCGGGTCTCTGCTTACCATCGCTGGCATCCTGGGCGAAGGTTGAGTCAGGAGCGGAGGCGGGGGGGTAACCTGTGGCGACGGCGTTCTGGTATTTCAATCTGGGTAATGCCAGGATGTTGTGGCTGTGTCTCGACAGGGTTTCCTCGATGGTCCTTCCCAGATGCTGGAGGGAGGAAAAAGTGGCGCCGCAGCGGCCGCAGAGAGCTTTTCCCCTGCCACGGCGCAGCTGTGCCACAGTGACCGGATACACCGTTCGGCATTGAGGGCATAGGGTGAACATGTGTTATTCAGGGCGCTTGGTTCCAGTCAGGCGCGCCCACTGATCCATGATTGTGGGCGTTTCGAACTGGATTTGGCAGGGCTGGTAGGCGCGAATGATCTCCCCGACCTGTGCCTCCAGGATTCCGGACAGGATAATCCTGCCTCCCACCCTGATCCTGGCCGCAAGATCCGACGCCATGTCTATCAAGGGACCGGCCAGGATGTTGGCTAGGAGTAAATCGGCTGTCATTTCGGGCATGTCTTGAGGATAGCAGCACTCCAACCGTTCTGCCACCTGGTTTTTGGCGGCATTGTCCCGTGTGGCGGTGAGGGCCTGCGGATCGATGTCGCAGGCTATCACCTTTTGAGCCCCAAGCAGTAAAGCGGCGATCGCCAGGATGCCGGAGCCACAGCCATAATCGATGACGGTGAGCCGGTTCAGGTCCTGCCGTCCCAGCCATTCGAGGCACAGAGCCGTGGTCGCATGGGTTCCCGTACCAAATGCCAATCCAGGATCCAGCTCCAGACAAACACCATCAGAGGTGGGCGGGGGCTGGCCGGAAGGGCAGACCCAAAGGCTGCCGAAGTTCAACGGTTTGAAGTGTTCCAACCACAGCCTTTCCCAGGGCTGATCCTCCAGGATCCGCAAGGTTGGTTCGTCGATTCCCGGATGATGGGCTTTCATCCGCCTGGCAATGGATTCGATGTCAGCATCGAGGGAGAACAGGGCGGTCAGGCGGACGATCTGCCACAGGGGGGTCTGACCCGGCTTTGGCTCGAACAACGGCTCTTCGCCTGCTTCGGCGAAGGTAACCGCCTGTGCTCCCTGGTCTTCCAGGAACTGACTGACCCCATCGGTCAGGTGTGCTGGAAGAGTGATCGTGAGTTCACGCCAGGGCACCGTCTCACTCGCGCAGGCCAAGCAAGTCTTCCAGGTAATGGATGGTCTGGCCTCCGGCCTTGAAAGCGCTGTCGTTGATGATCCTGGAGTGCAAGGGTGTGTTGGTCCGGATGCCCGTGATGATCGTTTCGCTCAAAGCGTTGCGCATTCGGGCCAGGGCGCTGGTGCGGTTTTCGCCATGAGCGATGATTTTGCCGATCATGGAGTCGTAGAAGGGTGGGACGGTGTAGCCAGCATAGATGTGGGTATCCACACGAATGCCAGGTCCACCAGGCAGATGCAGTTGTTCGATCAGGCCAGGGGAAGGCATGAAGGTATCCGGATCCTCGGCGTTGATTCGGCATTCAATTGCATGCCCACG
>JALVSV010000211.1 GCA_027024125.1 Methylothermaceae bacterium
GCCCTGATAGAGGAAATCGTCAAAACCACACCTGGGCTGGTCGTGGTGGATGAGGCCTATGCACCTTTTGCCCAGGCGAGTTTCATGGACGAACTCGGCAATCACGACAATCTCCTGGTCTTGAGAACCCTCTCCAAATTGGGACTTGCCGGACTCAGGCTCGGTTTTCTCGCAGGTCCACAAAAATGGCTGGAGCAATTCGACAAGTTACGCCTGCCTTACAACATCAACATTCTGACTCAGTTGAGCGCGGAATACGCTTTGTCGCACATCGAGATGTTCCAGCAGCAAACCTCGCGTATTCGTGAGGACAGGGAGCTACTTGCCCGAAAATTGAGCAGCCTGCCTGACATCGAGGTCTTCCCCAGCGCAGCCAATTTCATCCTGTTCCGGGTACATGAAGCCAGCCGGGTCTTCGAGGCCCTCAGGCAGCAGGGGATCTTGATCAAGAATCTGGATCCTTGCGGGGGATTGCTGCGGAACTGTCTGCGGGTCACGGTAGGAACCCCGGAAGAGAACCGGCGTTTTATCGAGGCGTTATACCGGATTTTGGCTGTCACACCGATAGAATCCGGGCCGGAATGAAACAGGCCCCTGCGTTGTCGGCGCATCTCCAGGTTTAACCTGCTCGTGAAGGTTTCAGGGTTCCACACGACGGAGACGGGTTGGCAACAGCCATATCCCTCATGGTTCCGCGCTCCCTTATGGAACACCCTCCGCACCATTATGAACGTTGACCCTTCCAGCAAATACCGTCAAAATCATTCACACAAAGCGGGAAATACAACAAATCACATTCCGCAGAAGGAGGAGGAACGTCTTGCATGAATGAAAATGACATCGATCTCGAGAAACGCCGATTTCTCACCCAGACAACCGTCGCACTTGGCACTGCGGGAGTGGTTTTCGCTGCTGTCCCCTTTATCAATTATCTCAAACCCGGTGCTGGAACTCTTGAAGCCGGTGCACCCATCGACGTTGACATCACCAAGCTGGAACCTGGACAGATGATCCGGGTGGAATGGCGCGGCCAACCGATCTGGATACTCAAGCGCACCGATGAAATGCTGGAAACACTGACCGAACTGGAACCGGTACTCGCAGACCCAGACTCCGACGAATCAGTCCAACCCGAAAGTTGCAAGAACCAATATCGCTCCATCAAGCCTGAAATCTTCGTGGCAGTGGGTATTTGCACCCACCTGGGTTGCTCCCCCACCTATCGGCCCGAAGTGGCACCTCCCGACTTGGGCAAAGACTGGCTCGGCGGATTCTTCTGTCCCTGTCATGGTTCACGTTTCGACTTGGCAGGCCGGGTCTACAAAAAGGTTCCCGCCCCCACCAATTTGGTGGTCCCTCCTTACTGGTACGAGACTGACACCCGCATCATCGTGGGAGAAGAACGGACATGAGCAACTGCAAACAATACGGAACAAAATTGCTGGCCTGGATCGATGAGCGCTTCCCCCTGACCAAGGTGTGGAACGAGCATATGGCCAAATATTACGCCCCGAAGAATTTCAACTTCTGGTATTTCTTCGGTTCACTGGCCCTTCTGGTGCTGATCAACCAGATCGTGACCGGCATCTGGCTGACCATGAACTACAAGCCTGATGCCCAATTGGCATTCGATTCTGTCGAAACCATCATGCGTGACATGGAATGGGGATGGCTGATCCGCTACATGCACTCCACCGGCGCATCGATGTTCTTCATCGTCATCTATCTCCACATGTTCCGTGGCATGATGTATGGCTCCTTCAAGAAACCCCGGGAACTCGTATGGCTGCTGGGGATGAGCCTCTATCTGGCCCTGATGGCGGAAGCCTTCATGGGTTATCTGCTTCCTTGGGGTCAGATGTCCTACTGGGGCGCCAACGTCATCATCTCGCTGTTCAGTGCCATTCCAGTGATCGGTGAGGATCTGGCCACCTGGGTTCGTGGCGATTTCCTGGTTTCCGACATCACCCTGAACCGCTTCTTCTCCTTCCACGTGATTGCGGTTCCGCTGATCATCGTAGGGCTTGTGTTCCTCCACATCGTCGCCTTGCACAAGGTTGGATCCAACAATCCGGACGGGATCGAGATCAAGGAGAAGAAGGACAAGAATGGAATTCCTTTGGATGGTGTCCCTTTCCATCCGTATTACACGGTCAAGGACCTGTTCGGCGCGGTGGTGTTTATCGCCATCTGCTCCTGGATCATTTTCTATAGCCCGGAATTTGGCGGATATTTCCTCGAGCATCCAAACTTCATTCCTGCAGACCCCTTGAAGACGCCTGAGCACATTGCCCCGGTTTGGTACTTCACGCCCTTTTATTCCATATTGCGGGCCATTCCGAGTAAATTCGGCGGGATGGTAGCGATGTTCGCATCGATCCTGATCCTGTTTCTGCTGCCCTGGCTCGACCGCTGTCAGGTCAAGTCGATCCGCTACCGCGGCACTATCTACAAGGTCGCTCTGGGATCTTTCGTCGTCAGCTTCATCGTCCTGGGCTATCTTGGCACCATCCCCCCCACACCGACGGCTGCATTCTTTGGGACTTTCTTTACCATAGTCTACTTTGGCTTCTTCCTGTTGATGCCGATCTATACCCGCTTGGAGGTCACCAAGCCCGTTCCTGACCGAGTGGTGTGGCCCCCAAAGCCTATATCGGCCAGGGAAGGCTGGCTTTGGGATCAGGGAAGAAAAGCCATCGCTGCAATTAAATCGACCCCCGTTTATCAACAGGCGGACGGGTACTGGCAGAAGATCCAGGAATTCATGAAAAACAACAAATACCTGAGACATTTCCTATGAAACGTATCATCGTGACCTGTTTGCTCTTGTGGCCACTGCTGGCGACCGCTGAACTTGGAGGGCCGTCCCTGGAGTCCCCGGGTAATGACGTTTACGACACCGAGTCTCTGCGCCGTGGGGCCAAACTCTACGTGGACCGTTGCCTGGGTTGTCATTCACTCAAACACATGCGTTATCGGCGCCTGCAAAAGGACCTGGGTTTCAGTGAGGCAGAAATCAAACAATTGTTTCCCACCCTGGAAAGAGTCGTCGGATCGATGACCACGGCCATGGACTCAAAGGACGCCGAGCGCTGGTTCGGTGTCGCCGCCCCGGATCTTTCCGAACGCGCCAGGGCACTGGGAACCGACTGGCTCTATACCTACCTTCGCACCTTCTATGTGGACGATGAGCGTCCTTTTGGTGTCAACAACTGGGTATTCAAGGATGTAGCGATGCCCCATGTGTTTTGGGATCTGCAGGGAGAGCAAAGGGCTGTCATCAAGAAAATCGACGAGATGCCGGTCATCGTCAGGCTTGAACAGGCGAAACCAGGCAAATTGTCTGCAAAGGAATTCGATCTAGCAGTGACTGACCTGGTCAATTTCCTGGACTATGTAGCCGAACCTGCCCAGCTGGAGAGACGCAGTCTAGGCAAATGGGTGCTGCTATTCCTGTTGATCTTTGGCTTCGTCTCTTACAAATTGAAGAAAGAGTACTGGAAAGACATACATTGATGCCTATGTTACAATGGTTTGCTCGGTCAGAGCCCATAAAATATCTACATCCATGGGCTCTGATCTTCGATTTTAATGATCAACCATGGTAAATAGTCTGATGACACTGTACTGTTCTCCAGTCTGTCATTACAGCCACCAGGTCCGTTTCGTTTGGCATGAAAAGGGTGTCCAATCGGAAATCCAGTTCATAGATCCTGCCAGTCCTCCCGAAGATGTCATCGACCTCAACCCCTACGGCGACTCCCCAACACTCATTGATCGTGATCTGGTTCTCTACGATCCCAAGATCATCATGGAGTATCTGGACGAACGTTTTCCTCATCCACCACTCCATCCCATGGAACCTGTCGCCAGAGCCCAGGCAAGGATGCTGATCCACCGGATCGAACGCGACTGGTACCGGTTACTGGACGACATTCTCAACTCAGGGGAAAAGAAGGCAGCTCGCTCCCGCAAGTTATTACGGGAAGATCTGATCGCAGCAACCCCCTTGTTCGCTTCACAACCCTATTTTCTCAGCGATGAATTTTCCCTGGTCGACTGCGCCCTCGCCCCTCTGCTTTGGCGCTTGTCTTCAGTGGGTGTGGCTCTGCCTCAGGAAGCCCAGGCGATACGTATTTATGCGCAGAAGATCTTTGCCCGGGAAGGCTTCCAGAAGAGCCTCAGCGAACAGGAAAAGGAGCTGGAAGACTCACAAACCCTGTTGTCAGCTTGATATGACTTCCTTACGGCCTTACCTGATACGTGCCATCTACGAGTGGATCGTAGACAATGATATGACACCTTACATACTGGTGGATGCGGAAAGGGACGATCTCGTCATCCCCCGCCAGTATGTTCAGGACGGCCGTATTGTGCTGAATCTAAGGCCTGATGCGGTCATAAACCTTCTGATGGGTAATGAGGAGCTCAGCTTTCAGGCCAGATTTGGTGGCACCCCTATGCAGGTCAGCATACCGATCGACGCAGTTCTTGCCATCTATGCCAGGGAGACGGGCAAAGGAATGATCTTCGACGAGGAGACGGATGGAGACACCCCACCCCAGGGTCCTGCACCCAAACCACAGGAAAAACCGAAACGCCCCGCCCTGAAAGTGGTCAAGTAAAAAGCACCAGTCTCATTTTTTCCCTGGGGGGTAGATAGATGCCACTTTCCCCTCTCCTTCCTTTATTGGAAGGATTTTGGCTGCCCCACGCTTTTCCACTTGATCGATACGAATGATTTCGTGCATTGGAATGAAGCTGCGCTTGACATCCTCGAACTCGTCCCTGAGTTTCTCCTCGGAAGGATCCACCACAATGGAAGATGACTCCCCGAATACAAAGTCCTCAATCACCACGAATCCATACATATCCCCTTGATAGACCTGACGAGCATAAAGTTCGTAAATCTGATTCTGATTGACGAAGACGACTTTGTATATCTGCTTGCTGGGCATGATCATTCCTTTCTAAAGAATGGGATTTTATCAGATTCGCAGTTCCCTCTGTAAGGAGAGAAATCCAGGAACACAGATCTCCGTCATCTATTCTAGTAGAGCCAGGTGGTCTGCTTCGAAAACTTCTCCTTCAAGAAGGCTGGCGCGGAGCTTGCTGAGATGTATCGAGGGCATTTTTCGAAGCTGTGGGTGATTGGGAATCCACCTACAGATTTTGCAGTTCCGGGAGGGTCGGTTTCAAACTGGCTCTTTGTATTATGCCTGTAATTCCTGTATCAGATGACGAACAACCGAAGGTAATTGCCGGCTTTCATGATAGGCATGCAACTGCCTTTGCCACCCCAAACCATTTCGGAAACGCCGATGCAAGTAATGCAGATAGTTTTGGTGGTTTTTCTCTACCCTCTTCAGCAAAAGATCAAACAGTACCTCGATGATGTCAGAGAGAGGGCGTACCCCACCATCGGCATCGATGTAACTGGCCAATGATCCCCTACGGGTAGCCTGAAAATAGTTCTCTTTCTCCAACCACCAGGGTATCGGTGTCGGCAGAATGGCCGGCCGCTGCTCCACGTGAGTGTTGACAAGATAT
>JALVSV010000212.1 GCA_027024125.1 Methylothermaceae bacterium
ATAGGGGCGCAGGAGCTGGCGGCGTACAAGATGAAAGATCTGTGCCGGCGTGGTGGGGATGCAGACCTGCATGTTGTCTTCCGCGCACAACTGCAGGAAACGCTCCAGCCGGGCGGAGGAATGTTCAGGGCCCTGACCCTCATAACCATGGGGCAGGAACAGGGTCAGCCCGCTCTTGCGCCCCCATTTCGCTTCTCCGGAGCTGATGAACTGATCGATAACCACCTGGGCCACGTTGACGAAATCACCGAATTGGGCTTCCCAGATCACCAGGGCTTCGGGTTCGGCGGTGCTGTAGCCATATTCGAATCCGAGCACCCCTTCCTCCGACAGCAGGGAGTCGTGGAGATAAAAGCGGCTCCCATACTGGTAGGCGATCTTCTCCAGAGGAATGTAGGGCTCTCCGGTACGGTAGTGATAGACGATGCCGTGCCGGTGGAAGAAGGTGCCGCGACCGGAATCCTGGCCGGTCAGGCGGACCGCCTTCTTCTCCGCCAGCAGGGTTGCGTAGGCCAGGTTCTCGGCATAACCCCAGTCGACCGGCTGTTTTCCCTCGGTCATCTTGTGGCGGTTCTCCCAGATCTTGGCGACCCGGGGGTGCAGTTCGAATCCTTCGGGCAATTGAAGCCATGATTTAGCCAGTTCCTTCAGCTTGTCCAGGGGAAAGCCGGATTCGTAAGGGGAGTTCCAACTGCCCTTCAGGTAGGGATCCCAGGCGACCCGGTTCCTGAAGGTGTTCTTCGGCAGGGTTTCGCGCAGTACCGGGCCGCCGCGCTCCAGACTTTCGGTGTATTCCCGTTCGATCATGTGTGGCGTGGCAGGATCGATGACGCCTTCATCCAACAGCGTTTTGGCATAGAGGAAGGCCACACTGGGGTGATGGCGGATCTGACGGTACATCACCGGTTGGGTGACCGCCGGTTCGTCGGCCTCGTTATGGCCATGGCGGCGGTAACAGACCAGATCGATGACCACGTCGCGATTGAAAGTCATGCGGAATTCGAGTGCGGTCTGAATGGCATACAGCACCGCTTCCGGGTCGTCGCCATTGACGTGGAATATCGGGGCCTCCACCATCTTGGCCACATCGGTGGGGTAGGTGGTGGAACGGGCGTCGAAGGGGTTGCTTATGGTGAAGCCGATCTGGTTGTTGACCACGATATGGATGGTTCCGCCTGTGTGGAAGGCACGGGTCTGTGCCATCTGCAGCGTCTCCATGACCACCCCCTGGCCGGCAAAGGCAGCGTCTCCGTGGATCAGCAAAGGCAGGATCCTGTTGTGTCCTTCCTGGCCGATACGATCCTGGCGCGCTCTCACCGAACCCTCGGCCACCGGATCGATGATTTCCAGATGGGAAGGGTTGAAGGCGAGAGCCAGATGGACGGGCCCACCGGGAGTGGGGATGTCGGAGGAAAATCCCATATGATATTTGACGTCACCGGTGGTTCCTTCGGTGAAACGGGTTTTGCCCTCGAATTCGCGAAACAGGCTTTCCGGCTGTTTGCCCAGAATATTGATCAGAACGTTCAGGCGTCCCCGATGGGCCATGCCCATGACCACCTCACGGATCCCGGCTTCACCGGCTCGTTGGACCAGCTCGTCCAGGAGGGCGATCAGACTCTCACCTCCTTCGAGGGAAAAGCGTTTTTGCCCCACGTAACGACGATGCAGGTATTTTTCAATACCTTCGGCGGCAATGAGCAGTTTCAACAGCCAGCGTTGTTGATCAG
>JALVSV010000213.1 GCA_027024125.1 Methylothermaceae bacterium
TTTAATGCTGGCATGACAACCCGGTCAGGTGAATCAGTGTGGCAACGAAGTCAATATTGTAGCAGAATAGCCATTCCCCCTGACTGGCCGCTGCGTCTGCCTTCGTGGTCAGGAGATGGTCAGGGTATCCCATTGGTTAACTTCCCGTAAGGATATTGATGATGAAATTGACTCGAAGCGGTCTCCCGCTGCGCGTATTGGTGTTGACGTGTTTACTGACCTCATCGGTCCAGGCGGACATCATTCCATGGCTGAAAGGGCTGGGAGATCAAGAAGGAAAATCCAGCTCTTCAGCGGAACAGGTCCAGGTCCCGACCCTGGCACCCATGCTCAAGAAAGTGTTGCCGGCAGTTGTCAATATCGCAGCCTCCGGCAAAGTGGTGGTTCAGGACAATCCGTTGCTGAACGATCCGTTCTTTCGCTATTTCTTTCGTGGCATGCCTCCTGTGCCCCGGGAACGCCGTACCCAGAGTGTCGGCTCCGGCGTCATCGTAGACAGTGACAATGGTCATATCCTGACCAATCATCATGTGGTCAAGAATGCCGAGACGATTTATGTCGTGCTCAAGGACAAGCGCCGGCTCAAGGCCAAACTCGTCGGCTCCGACCCGGCCACCGACATCGCGGTATTGAAGGTCGAACCGGACCATCTCATCGAGTTACCCATGGGAGACTCCGACAGGCTCCAGGTCGGTGACTTCGTGGTTGCCATCGGCAACCCCTTCGGACTCGGCCAGACAGTGACATCAGGGATCGTCAGCGCCCTGGGCAGGACAGGACTGGGTATCGAAGGGTACGAAAATTTCATCCAGACCGATGCTTCAATCAACCCCGGCAATTCCGGCGGTGCACTGATCGATCTTCGGGGCCACCTGGTGGGAATCAACACTGCCATCGTTGCCCCTACAGGAGGAAACGTGGGCATCGGCTTCGCCATTCCGGTCAACATGGCACGTGGCATCATGGAACAGATCGTCAAACACGGTTCGGTCAAACGCGGCATGCTGGGGGTCCAGGTTCAGGACCTCACCCCAGAACTGGCCAAGGCCATGGGGCTTGAAACCACCCAAGGCGCACTCATCGCCGGCGTGACCGAGGGCAGTGCCGCCGCAAAGGCCGGTATCAAGGCCGGTGACGTCATCGTCGGATTCGATGGCAAAAAGGTCAAGAACTCGGCCCAGTTGAGAAACATGGTCGGCCTGAAACGGGTGGGAGAAAAGGCAAAAATCGAACTGATCCGTGAAGGCAAACGTCTGACCGTAACCGCAACCATCGGCAAGGCTGGACCCAGCGGCATCGTTTCTGGTGAGATTCCTCTGCTTGAAGGTGCCAGCTTCTCCGCCATCCCACCGAACCATCCTCTTTACGGCAAAATCAAAGGCGTGATGGTCGCAGAGATCGAGCTGGGCAGCCCGGCCTGGCAGGCAGGATTGCGGGAAGGCGATATCATCGTCTCAGTCAACCGTCGACCGGTCGAATCGGTGGAGGAATTCCTCAAGATCGCCAGCAAGTCACCCAATCAGCTGTTGCTGCGGATCCAACGGGGTAACTTCTCCCTGTTCCTGGTACTGGAAAAATAATCCTCCACTCACGCAAGCCCCCCTTGGCACCGACTTGGGGGGCTTCAACAGGCGGACGCATTTCTGCTATGTTCTCTTGATCTGTGCTCTGAACTCATCCAGATTCAGGGTATTGATAATATTTTCGGCGCCAAGCCAGCCCCT
>JALVSV010000214.1:0-7119 GCA_027024125.1 Methylothermaceae bacterium
GATCAAATGCCTCATCGTCAAAGACACCCGCTCTATTGAACACGATCGACCCGTCACGGTCGATCACCACTGTATAAGGCAATACACCCGGTGAATTCCCCCATTCCCTGAGGATCTTCAGGCCGCCCTGGCGGGGGGGGATATGAAGAATTGGATAGGGGATCTGAAGACTGCGGACCACATTTGCCAGTTTGGCCGGTTCGTCCAGCCCGATTCCGATCACCTGCAATCCGATGTCCCCATATTTGTTCTGAAACTCGACCAAATGGGGCAGTTCGATCTGGCACGGGCCGCACCAGCTGGCCCAGAAGTTGAGGATGATCACCTTGCCATGCCAATCATAGAGCTTGCGTTCCCTCTGTTCGAGATCGGGTAACACCAAAGGTGGAAGGTTCCAGGCGTTTTCAGGGGGTGAAGCGGCTCCCGCCGGCCAGGCGACCGACAGGAGCGTCAAAAGAATGAAAAGAAGTAACGCCCGGTGGTTACGGTTGCAAGGTGGCATAGTATTGGGACAGCTGCCGAATTTCCTGTTCGGTGAGCTGCTCGGCGATCAGCCGCATGCGGCTGTAGATATCGTTGTGACGGCTGCCATCGTGATAGGCCTTGAGGGTCTGCTCCAGATAGGCGGCGGATTGACCGGCAATTCTCGGTGTATCGATTTTTTCTCCCTGGCCTTCTTCTCCATGACAAACCCGGCATGGAGGGATGATACGCTTGCTGTCGCCTTGTTCGATGAGCTTCATGATACCTTCAAACCCGGTGGAAACGGCTTTGGTGCTTTTGGCGGGTGGCTGCTGGCTATACCAGGCTGCCAGATCCGCCATGTCCTGTTCGCTCAAGGCGGCGGTGAAATTCTGCATCAGAGGGTTGTTGCGGCTGCCATCCTTGTAATCATGCAGTTGACGATACAGATAGGTGGGTAGCTGTCCTGCAAGCGAGGGGAAGGCGGGATTGGAGCTGATGCCTTTTTCTCCATGACAGCTGGTACAGGTTGCTGCCAATTGTTTTCCACGGGCAGGGTCGCCGTTCTTGACCAGTTCCTGGGTTTCAGCAGTCCAGGCAACCTGAGTAGCCGGGGCTGCCTGGGCCAGGCTGGTAGCTGCCAGCAGTGCCAAAGTCAGTCTAATCATCTCAATACCCCCAGGGGATGGAGTCATAAGTCTTCAGGAAAAAGAATTGCAGAATTGGGTACCCGAAGCTGAGCAGCATCAGCGCTCCGATCACCACATTCCACAGTTTGATGTTTTCCACCCATCCGGGCAGGTCTCGTGGTGCATGGATGGGCTCGGCATAGGCTGGTTCCAGATCGCTGGCCGCAACCGTACTACCCAGGCTCTTGATCAGGAGATAAGCGAACAGTATGGCTGAACCCAGTAATACCGCCCCCCCCATGATCATGAATAATTCATAGGGTTGCCAGGCCAGGGTCAGTAGACTGTTGTAGGTGACTTCAGAGATTCTACGCGGTTGACCCAACAAACCGAGCACATGCCAGGGTGTACTGAGCATGGTCATGCCCACGAACCAGGTCCAAAGCTGGACCAGTGCCAGGTTGTTGGAGTACAGGGCCTTTCCGGTGAGCCTCGGCCACAGGTGATAGGTAATGGCGAAGTACATGATAATGGTGGTTCCGGCGAAGATCAGGTGGAAATGCCCGGGTACCCAGGCGGTATTGTGAATCATGGCATTGAGGGCGTAGCTGGCGTTGATGATCCCGCCAAAACCACCCAGGATCAACATCAGGAATGCCAGGATAGCCGCCAGTACCATGGGATTGGACCAGGGCAGGGCGCCGATCCAGCCAAAGAGCCCTTTTCCACCCCGCAGTCTTCCCGCGATTTCCATCGAGGCGAGGACAGTGAACCCGGTGACCAGGGTAGGCACGGTCACCAGGAAGGTGCCCACGCCATGCAACAACTTCCATCCTGAACCCTGTTCCGGATCCATGTAGAGATGATGAAAGCCGATGGGAAGACTGAAGACCAAAAGCCCCAAAAAGGCAAAGCGTGCCATCTCGTCGCTGAACAGATAGCCGCCAGCCGCGCGTGGTACAAAACAATAGAGTGCGGTGTATGCGGGCAGTAACCAGAAATAGACGATCGGATGCAGTGTCCAGGCAAACAGAGTGCGGGAAAGACCGGGATCGATGGCATCCATCCAGCCCAGCGACCAGGGAATCAGCTGAAACACCACTTCCATGGCGACACCTGCGCTGGTCCACAACCATAGCAGGGCGTTGGCTGTGGTGGCATACATCGCCAATGGAAGAGGTTGGCCGGGGTTGTCCTTTTTCCACTGGACCGCCATGATCACCATGATTGCGCACCAGACCCAGGAACCAACCACCAGCAAGGCTGCGCCTATATAAAACCATGGGCTGGCCTGAATGGGAGGATAGAAGGTGTAGAGCACCGAAGCCTTACCGGCGACAAGAGGGATGGCAGCCATCACCGTGCCCAACAGGGTCAGGCCGAAGCCTGCCCAGGCCAGGGCTGGTTTCCACACCGGCCGTTTGAGGCTGGTGACAGCCGTATAATAGCCAAATCCCATGATGAAGAAAGTGGTCAGGACGAAGGCCATGAGCACCCCATGGGTGCTGACTGAAGTAAAATAGAGTCTTTCCGACTTCAGAAATTCGAACAGGCCACTGCGTTCCACCACCTGGTAGAAACCCAGGAAACACGCCACGACGAAGGCGACAAAGGCGACACTCAGATTCCACAGGGTGAGATTACGGGTTTGAGAATCGATCATGACTCATCTCCCTTGGAGGATGGATGCTGGCGCTCCCAGGTTTGCTTGTCCACCACGGTGACCTTGCTCCACATGAAATCGTGACCGGTGCCGCAGTACTCATTGCAAAGCATCGGGTAATCGCCTGGTTTGGGAAATTCAGTGGTGACTTCGGCAACGTATCCGGGCACCACCATCGTGCTCATGTTGGTCATTGGCATATGGACACCGTGCAGTACGTCGATGCTGGCCCAGCGAAAGGTGATGGTGGTGTCTGCCGGCAGGGTGATGTGACGGGGAAAGAACCCGTAGCGCCCAGCCACCATGGTGACACGAATGCTCCCATCGGACTGGATTTTGACCCCCAGGTTGTCTTCGGCGAACTCTTCACTGAGGTGAAGCCTGGCGGAATCGATGGTTTCGACGTTGCTGGGCGGATGGATCCCGGAAATCAGTGCGCTGATAAAGATCGCCCCCAGGAACAGGCCGACCATGCCAAAGGTGATATATAGCCATTTCTTCTCTAACGGATCGATATGCATGGTATCACCTCGTCAATGAATGGCGCCACGGGGTAGGAAGACCCCATAATAAAGAAACAACCAGGCCAGTACCATACCTGTGCCGACAATCAGCATCAATGCCCATGTTCCTATGGGAGAGCTGTTGAGGATCTTCTGCTTCTCATCTTCGTTCAGTGATTTGGGCATGATGTCACCTCTAGTCAATGGAGTTACCATAAGAGTTTGCTGAAAAACCCTGGTGATTGCAATAGTGTTTGAGTCCTTTTGGAAAAAAATCTCAATCTTGTGGGTGCCAGAGACCCCGGGATTACCGGGTTTGAAAACGTCCCCATCGGATAAGCAAAGTGGGCAGGAGTAACAGGGTCAGAAGTGTCGATGAAACCAGTCCGCCAATGATGATTGCTGCCATGGGACCCATGATTTCCCGTCCAGGATTGTCACTGCCCCAGGCTACCGGCAGCATCGCCAGACCTGTGACGATGGCGGTCATGAGGACAGCCGGCAGCCGCTCTCCGGCTCCTTGAATCGCGGTTTCCTGATTCCATGGCAGGCCTTCTTCCACCACCAGCCGCCGATAGTGGGAGATCAGCATGATTGCGTTGCGAACGGTGATACCGAACAGGGTGACGAAACCCACCATCGAGCCAATGGATACGATCCCACCACTGAACCATACGGCCGCCACTCCGCCTATCAGGGCAAAGGGCAGATTGACCAGGGTGAACAGAGTATGGCGCCAGGATCCGATAGCGATATAGATCATCAACAGTACACCCGATCCTGCCAGGATGGCATGGAGGATAAGCTGGGACCTGCTGCGCTTCTGCTCTGCCGCAGAGCCCGTGAATTCCGGGGCATAGCCAGGGGGGAAACTGACCTGGGACAAAACTTTATCCCTCAGTCGGGTCATGAACCCCTCAAGATCCCCGGATGGATTGGCGGTCACCACCTGAAGCCGCTGGGCACTATGGTGAAGATAATTGTATCTCCCCTCCTGTTGCCGTACCCTGATCAGTTGTTTCAAGGGAAGCAGATTTCCGTCCGGAGTTGTCACAGGCAGTGACTCCAGACTCGCCATGTCTGAGCGAAGATTCCGGGGGAATATGACCGTGATTGGCGATATCCGGTTGCCCTGGTAGGTTTCACCCACCTTTTTGCCGGCGTAGCCAATGTGGAGCAGCCTGGCGATGGTTCCCGGGGGGATTCCCCACAGGCTCAGGGCGTCGAGGTCAGGCTCGATGGTCAGATAGGGCTGGGCGGCTTGTGAGCGTATCCTGATTTCCCTGGCACCTGGTATGGATTCCATCAATTTGGCAACCTGACGGGCAAGGCGGTCGAGGGTGGAGAAATCAGGCCCATACAGATTGACCACTACCGGTGCGGTGTATCCGCTAAGGGTTTCATCGATCCTCTCAACCAGGAAAGTGTTGGCCTCGTAGGCAATACCCGGAAATCGATCCAGGACTATCTTCAACCGTTCCAGTACGGTCTGTTGTTGTTTGCCCGTCAATGGCAGGAGGTGGACCTCATACTCACTGTAGTGGCTACCATAAGTGTCGGCACCACGTTCAGCCCGCCCTGCCCATTGGGAGACTGAGATCACTCCTGGGATTTTCATGAATTCATGGGTCAGCTGTCTGCCGAGCTTTAGGGAAGCCGCTAGAGATGTGCCAGGCAAACTGGCAGTGTGGACGATAAAGTGTCCCTCTCGAAGTTCGGGTAGAAATCGTCCACCCAGGGCAGGCAAGCTGCCAAAGGCGAGCAGTCCTGCGAGGATGGCAAAACCCCAAATTGGCCCGGGGTGGAGTTGAATCCGTTCCAAAAGCAGACGGTATCGGTGTTGCAGTGTCTTCAGCAGCGGTGGTTCGATATAGCGTTGACGCTGTGCCAGCAACAGATATCCCAGTGCCGGCGTGATGGTCAGGGCAACTGCGAGCGAGGCCAGAATCGCGAGGATATAGGCAATGCCTAAAGGGGAGAACAGGCGTCCTGCAACCCCACTCAGAGTCAGCAATGGGACGAACGCCAGGGCGACAATGAAGCTGGCGTAGACGACAGAACCCCGAACTTCCAGCGATGCCTGCAGGACGATCTCATCTGGAGACCGGGAAAGGTGGTACTGGCGCAATCTGCGAAAGATATTTTCTGTATCGATGATGGCATCGTCCACCACTTCGCCCAGAGCGATGGCAAGGCCTCCCAACACCATGATGTTGAGATTGACGCCCGATTGTAACAGGACCAAAGCAGCAGTCAGCAGACTCAGGGGAATGGCCAGGGCGCAGATCAGCGCGCTGCGCCAGTCACCCAGGAAACCATAGAGCACCAGAATGACCAGGACTGCACCAATCAGCAAATGTCCCCCCAGACTGCGGATGGATCGCTCGATGTAATCGGCCGGCCGAAATAGATGTGGAAAAAGGGTGATTCCTTGTTTTGCCAACAGGGGCCGGAAATCGGCCAGTACTTTCTCCACCATCTGAGAAACCGTCAGGGTATTGGCGCCATACTGGCCGATGACCATCAATACCAGGGATTGGCTGCCACCTACTTGGGCTGCGCTGGTGGGAGGGGCTTGACCCCAGCCGACCTCGGCAATCTGCTCCAGCGTGAGTGAGGGTGCCAGAGGGAGTTGGCGCAATCTTGCAATGGGAAAGGATTCGGCTGGCAGGGTCAGGGAAAGACGTTGATTCGGAGTGGTGATGAATCCCAAACCCTGTCTTTGCAGTGACTCCTCGATTTGGCTGACGACCTGATTGATACCAAGCCTGTAATGGGATAGCTTGTGTGGGTCGAGGCGTATCTGTAATTGCCGCTTGCCACCGCCAAAGACGTTGACGTCGGCCACTCCGGGGATTGCCAGGAGCCTTGGGACCAGGGTCCAGTCGACGAAATCTCGCAGGACGATGGGCTTTTTGCCCGTCAAACCCAGCGTCAGCAGGGTGGCGGAAGAGGAGGACAGAGGAACCGCAAGCGGTGGACCTGTTCCTTCCGGGAGCGTTGCCGCCAGGGTGGCCAGGCGTTCTGTGACCTGTTGTCTCGCCAGTTGGAGGGGAATTTCTTCTTCGAAGATGGCAGTGACCACCGAGAGCCCGGCAATCGATTCAGAGCGCAGATCCGCCAGTCCGAGCAGACCACCGAGGATATTTTCTATGGGCTGGGTGATACGCCTTTCGACCTGTTGAGCGGTCAGCCCCTGGGCTTCGGTCTGCACGATCACCTGTTTGGGGGAGAATTCTGGGAAGATGTCCAAGCCTGCCTGGGACAGCCGCCAGCCCCCATATAAAAACAGAACGATACACAATCCAACCACGGCACCCCGTAGGCGGATGGAAGATTCAATCAGAGTGGCAAGCATGAAGGGATGCAGTCGCGTTAGTCATCATCGTCTTCTTCCGGTACCTGGCTTCGGAGTTCGGCAGATAGCAGGATTTGGGATCCACTGACGACGATTCTGTTTTCCCGATCCAGACCTGTTCGAATCCACCAGGTTTTGGCTGATTGTCGATAGCCGCTTAGCGCTTGACGCTGAAAGGTCTTGTGGCTGGTTTGGATGTAGATCCAGGGTTTTCCTCCATGCCAAACGATTGCTTCGGCGGGGAGGGGGATAGCGGGAACTGGATCGGTCTGCCAGGCAGTCAGGCGCATGCCGATAGGAAGGCTGGAGGTGGCGGCTGTATAGAAACAGCCCTGGCCTGGAGGAGTGGCACTGGTTCTGGGTGCTGGAGAAAGGTAACGCAGAGGTTTGGGCGTGGATGCGGAAAATGTGACAAAGGTCTGGGAAGGGCAGGGATCCTGAAACCCAATGGGAAAGGTCAGTTTCAACAGACGGATCTTTCCGTTTCCAAGTGCCTGAAGAGAT
>JALVSV010000214.1:7129-15801 GCA_027024125.1 Methylothermaceae bacterium
CGATGGAGCCTGGTGTGCAGCCCAACGGGCCAGTGTTTTCCCCCAGTAAAGGCGGAGGTGGATTCGGATTCGCCTGCGTTCGATCTCCAGTGCTTCAGCTTTGTTTTTGCTTGTGATTTGCTTACTTTGTGCCTCAAGCAGCTTTTCCTGACGCACGTTGTCTGCAAGCTGTTGTAAGCGTGACTTTGATTTCGATGCAATGGCCAACAGAAGCCTGGCGGTTTCCAGCTCTGCAGACAACTGTTGCAGTTGAGCGGCCATGTCGAGCAGGGGCAAGGGGTCGATGACCTCGGCAGGGATGGGTCTGGCAGGAACAGGACGGACAGGTTTCAGACGGCTGGTACGAATGTCTGCCAGCCGTTGCTGCTCAGGCGACAGGACCACCAGGAACTGGTCGATATCCTCTTCGTGCCTTTCCTCACACCAAGAGAAGGCGGGCAACAGACAGCAGGACATCATTGCCAGGGACAGCAAACGAGTGAACATGGACTCAACTGAGATGGTTTGGATCGTGCCGGAATATCAAGGTCATGAATTTACCGGCCGAGGCTCTGCATTGCAAGGCGCAGTCCTTCCCACCCAGGGCTCCGTCATCTATTCAAGCCGGGACAGGTGGTCTGCTTCGAAAAACGCCGTGAATACTTCCTTGTAGGCTCCACGCCGGCCTTCCTGCCGGCGAGGCTTTCGAAACAGACCACCTGCCCCTTCATTCAATCCTTTACGTGTTTAAATGACGTGGTCCTGCCTTCCCACCATCCTTGACTGCGCTACAATAGCGCTTTTCGACTTTGATAAGGGGGCGGTATGGGCAGGGTGCCGGAACACTTGGCAGATTCTCCAACCCACCAATGGGTGTGGCTCAAGAATGATGGGACCGTGGTGGTGGGGATCACAGATCATGCCCGGGCTGAACCTGGGGATCTGGTCTATGTGGATCCACCTCAGGCAGGAAGCAATGCCAAAAGTGGAGAACCGTTCATGACCCTGGAATTGGTCAAGGCGAAGTCTGATGTTCATGCGCCCATTTCCGGAGAGGTCGTAGAAATCAATGAAAAGGTTGTTCAGGCGCTGGAAAGGATCAATCAGAATCCCTACGATGCTTGGTTGATCGGGATTCGCCCCTCGGATACAGGCGAACTTGAGCAATTATTGCACGGTGTTGATTATCGTTCATCGACAGGAGAATTCTGATGGGGCAAAAGGGACTCAAAGGCATTCCCAGGCTCATTGCGGCTTTCGGCAATTCGCTCTCGGGTATGAAAGTGTGCTGGCGTGAAGAGGAGGCCTTCCGCCAGGAGATCTACGTTTTGATGTTGGCTATCCCCATCGGGCTATGGATGGGGGGTAATGGGGTGGAAAGAGCCATGTTGATCGGCTCCATTTTGCTCATTGCCATCGTTGAAACGCTCAATTCCGCTGTGGAGGCCGTGGTGGATAGAATAGGCAGCGAGTATCATGAGCTTTCAGGATATGCCAAGGATATCGCTTCGGCCAGTGTGCTGCTGGCCAACTTTCTGGCCCTGATGGTTTGGGGGCTGATTTCATACGACAAATTCCTGGGATAACAACAATGACAGCATTGATTACAGGTTCCATGGCCTATGACACCATCATGGTGTTTCCCGATTATTTCAAGAATCATATCCTTCCCGATCAAGTTCACATTTTGAACGTCTCTTTTCTGGTGCCGGAACTGCGCCGTGAGTTTGGCGGCTGTGCGGGTAACATAGCGTACAATCTCAAGCTTCTGGAAAAGCAGCCTCTACCCATGGCCACGGTTGGTAGAGACTTTGCAAGCTATAGGGAATGGCTTTCCCAGTGCGGTATCGATCAGCGCTATCTGAAAACCGTGGAGGACAGCTACACGGCTCAAGCCTATATCACCACCGATCTGGCTGACAACCAGATCACCGCATTCCATCCAGGAGCCATGTCTTTTGCCCATTTGAACCAAGTGCCTCATGGGGGCGGGATAGATATTGGCATCGTGGCGCCGGATGGCCGTGACGGAATGATCCAGCATGCCGAACAATTCCATCAGGCCGGGATTCCTTTCATTTTCGATCCTGGACAGGGGACTCCCATGTTCGAAAAGGAGGAGCTGATCCGCTTTATCGAATTGGCCAGCTGGGCCATTTTCAACGATTATGAGGCCAAACTGGTCCAGGAAAAGACAGGACTGACGCCTGAGCTGATTTCTGATGACGTCGATGCAGTCGTGGTAACCAAGGGTTCGGAGGGATCGGTCATCTATATCGATCGCAAGCCCGTTCCAGTCCCCGTCGCCAAGCCTCAAAAAGTCGTCGACCCCACAGGATGCGGTGATGCTTATCGGGCTGGTGTGATCTTTGGCTTGTTGGAAGATTACGATTGGGAAACCATCGGCGCCATCGCATCGCTGATGGGGGCGATCAAGGTGGAGAGTGCGGGTACCCAGAACCACAGCTTCCTGATGGAAGAATTTCGTCAGAGATTCTTCGCCAATTATGGTTACCATTTCTGAAATGGTGGCTCTCGACCGCCTGCTCGCAATCATGGCCCGACTGCGTGACCGGCAGTCGGGTTGTCCCTGGGACAGGAAACAGACATTCCAGAGCCTGATCCCCTATACTTTGGAAGAGGCCTACGAAGTCGCCGATGCCATAGGACGTGAAGACTTCGATGATCTGTGTGACGAACTGGGAGACCTGTTGTTACAGGTCGTCTTCTACAGCCGAATTGCCCAGGAGCAGGGATTGTTTGATTTTGAACAGGTAGCAGAACGTATAAGCGACAAACTGATCCGGCGACATCCCCACGTCTTTGCCGGTGTGACCTATGCCTCTGAGGCTGAACGTAAACAGGCCTGGGAAACGATCAAGCAGAAAGAACAACGCAGCAAAGGAAAACAGCACGATACTTCGGGCATTCTCGACGATGTGCCTTCTACCCTGCCAGCCTTGCTGCAGGCAGAAAAAATCCAGAGCCGGGCCGCCCGTCACGGATTCGACTGGCCCGAGGTCGAGCCGGTATTTGCCAAGGTGGAGGAAGAACTCGAGGAATTGCGGGAAGCCTGGCAGTCGGGTGACCAGAATCATATTCGTGAAGAGGTGGGGGATCTGCTCTTTGTTGCCGTCAATTTGGCCCGTCATGTGGGTGTTCATCCCGAGACCGCCCTGCGCGAGAGCAATCTGAAATTTGCGAGTCGATTCCGTTATATGGAAAGGCGCCTGAAGCAGGAGGGCAAGACCGTCATGGAAACTCCTTTGGCCGATCTTGATGCCCTTTGGGATGAAGCCAAGCGTAGTGGCAAGGTTTGAAATCCACCATGGCCATGCCTGGAATGTGACTCCCAAGGAGGCGATCAGGATCCAGCAAATGCTCCGATCCTTCGTCATCCTTGAAGACCGGCTGTCTGAGAAGATCGATTCAGTGGCCGGGGTCGATGTGGGATTCAAGCAGGGAGGTGAAGTCACCCGAGCAGCCGTGGCGGTCCTGGATTATCCGACCTTGCAACTGAAGGATCAGGCGGTGGCCGAGGTCGAAACCCGCTTTCCCTATGTGCCCGGTTTGCTTTCGTTCCGGGAGGTTCCAGCGGTGTTGGAGGCACTGCAAAAATTGCCGCAGCTTCCCAATATCCTTCTTTGCGATGGTCAGGGTATTGCCCATCCCAGACGATTCGGAATTGCCAGTCATCTTGGGGTTTTGCTGGATCACCCGACGATTGGTGTGGGAAAGAGCCGCCTTATTGGTACTCACGATCCAGTGCCTGAGGAAAAAGGCAGTTGGGTACCATTGCTGGATCAGGGAGAGGTGATTGGTGCGGTTCTGCGCACCCGCAAGGGAGTCAAGCCGTTATATGTCTCTCCAGGTCATCGGGTGTGTCTGGAAACCGCAATTTTCTGGGTGATGTCATGTGTCACCCGGTACAAACTTCCCGAGACCACCCGCTGGGCGCATCGATTGGCTTCCTGTTGATGGACATGAAAGCAGGAAAACTGGCAAACTCTATCTATCAACTCATCCACTTAATGCTTCCATGAAAAACGATTTTCAATCTTTGGTGGATATCCACCGCCGTGAACTCATCGAACTGTGGAAAGACAGTGTGGATATTTTTGCGGTGTTGGAACCATTGTTGAAAGCCCAAGTGGACGATATCGTCACCGATTTCTACCGGCAACTGGTTGAAAATCCCCAGGCAGGTGAGTTCCTGAATTCAGACCTGATCAACCAGCGGCTTAGTCAAGGGATAACCAAGTGGATCTCTTTCACCTTTTGCGGCGCCCATTCCCAGACAGACGAAGAATTTCTTGAGTTTCAGGCTCGTCTGGGAAGAATGCACGCGGACATGGATATTCCTCTGACTTTGTTTCTGATGGGGTTGCGTGTACTCAAGGGTGAGATCATTCGGCGCATCTTGACCCTGGAAAAACAACATCAGCAACCTGCGATTCTCTATGTCGACCAATTGCTCGACCTTGTCCTGGCGATTGCCACGGAAAGCTATAACGAGGGACATGGGAAGATATTGTCGGATCTGCAAAGAATGCGAATGAGCATTCCGCCGGAAAACCTGCAGCTGGTTTGTGAACAGATGCGTAACCGGCTATTGATGTGGTATTCCGTGCAGCTGAGTCTTCTTCATCAAGGGGTTTTCTCGTTATCTTCCGAAGGCCAACAGCTGATCTCTTTCAGCGATTCTGAAATTGGTATGTGGCTTGAGCATAAGGCTACTTTGCTGTTTCCTGAAAATGAAACTTTAGAGAAGCTGCGCCAGATCTGTGGTGAAATCGATACCTTGTTACTTCTGGTCCGGCAATCGGACCCACAAAAGTATGTCCATACCATTTCCCAACTGGAGGAAACAGTTAAAAAAGCCGATTGGCTGCTGAGTGAATTGGGCAGGGAGGTGTCTGAGATGGAGGGAAGGACCGATCCACTGACCCATTTGTTCAACCGGCGCCATCTCAGTACGGTGATGAATTTCCAAAATCGCAAGGTTCGCAGTACCCAGGGGCAGTTTGCCGTGATCCTGCTCGATATCGACCAGTTCAAGCCGGTCAACGATCGGTTTGGCCATGATGTTGGAGACTTGACCCTCAAAAGGATCTCCGAACTGTTGCTTGAAAATGTCCGCAGTAGCGATTTCGTTTTCCGTTACGGCGGTGAGGAATTTCTGGTATTGCTGCCTTCGGTACAGGAATCCACAGCCATGACGGTGGCTGAAAAATTGCGCCGAACCGTGGAGAACGAGGTCTTCACCTTACCTGATGGCAGTACACTCAAGTTGACCATCAGTTGTGGGATCGCTTTGAATGGAGGGGAACTGAATTACGAACGAACCATCAAGCGTGCCGATCAGGCCATGTATCAGGCGAAACGGGCTGGGCGGAATCGTTGCGTGATGGTCTCATTGCCGAGACAATAGAAATTGGGATCATTCCAGGCGTTGGATGATTTCGGTCAAGCGTTCTGGATAGTCCGGGGGGAAGGTCCAGATGTGGGTGCCATCTGCTTCTTCTACTGGAATCAGTCCGCGTTCGGCAGGGCGTTTGTCCAAGAGTAATTGTATCAGGATGTCGGTGCTTACCCAGGCGCTGGAATACCAGAAACTGTGACCTCCCTTGCCAAGACCCGGAATCAGTGAGGGTTCCACCCATAAGATGTCGAAACCCATGTTGCGCGATGCCTGGGCGACCCATTGGGTCTCCTCTGGACTGAGTTCATTCGGGTCCGGTCTGCCGGCCCTGGATCTGCCATGCCGCAGAGCAGCGAAATAAAGCACCGAGTCGTCTGGATTGACCGCGATGGTCACGTGTTCCACCAGATCGATGTAAGTGGCCAATTCGTAAAGAAAGTGTTTCAGATCCAGATCGGGGGCGGCGAAGTAGACTTCCCCCAGGCGCAGTTGTGAACGTAACTTGTCCCATTCTTTTCCCTGGGAGCTTTTGGCCAGGGTTGACAGTGCAGGGCTCAATATCTGGGCGCCGGCACTATAAGCCAACAGGTCCAGATGCCGATATTGGGCGTGTTGGCTCAGTAGACGGAGGAAGTTGACGAAAACGGGGACTGTTCGGGCCGCATTGTTCACGTCCACGGCATAATGCAACAGGCTGGCCGCTGATGGCCATGCGAAAGCCAGGATGACCGCATTGCGCCCTGTAAAATGGCGAAATTGTGCTGCATGGGCAGTGGTACGGTAAAACGTATTGTTGGCCCCATGGATGTAAACGATGAGATCTTTGAACTCGCTCGAGGCCAGCAGGTGATTGAGACGAGAGAAGAATTTCCTGGCTTCTGCAGTCAAGGAATGGGATGGTCCGTCTGGATCGATTTCTGCAATTTGATCTACCTGTATCAGTTTGATCGGAATGGGTTTCGTTCTTTTTTCAGTTGTCGAAACCCGGTGCAGTTCGGTTGCATTCAGATCTCCTTTCCCGAAACGCAGGGTTGCCACACCGAGTCGCAGTTTGCGATCGAACAAGGTCAGGTATTCTTTGCCCTTGGGTGTATTGATGCCCAGCCGGTTGGTGGCATAAAACACCTGGATGCGTGGTTGGACGCTTTTTGTTTCAGGATTGGTGCTGGTGACGAAGGGATCGACCAAACCCTTTTGCATGGGAAGCGGTGTCGGCATCAAACTGACCTGGGTCTGGCAGCCGGATGTCAATACCAGTAATAGAATCAAAGCAAGCCGTATTGCCTTCATGTCTTGTGAAATGCACGGGTCAGGGCTGTGTTCTGGACGCATCGGCCGTCCTTCGGGCGAATTCCAGGATACGTTTTTCCATATAGTTGTAGAACGGATTATAACGGAGTCTCATCAGCTGATCGGCTGGCACCAACAGCAATCTTTGTTCTCCCCTCAATTCCACTCGGCCCAGTGTGGGTTTGTCTTCAGTTCCCACCCCGTAAACAGGATCATCCGGCGGTATGGGAAGGGCAACGTGGGACAGGGAGTAGACGCCCACCGGCCACTGAAGTTGCAACGGTGTGGCTGTGATCATTCCCTGACCGATGGGCCGGCGTTTTTCCCAGACCTCGGGGCTCTCGGGATTCCGGTTTGTGACCAGAGTCAGGCCATAATTTGTGGGCTCTTGCATGAATGAGGCCAGTTCTTCCTGGTCGTTTCTGGCGAATAAGCTGACGATATCGGCATCGCGATTGACGTCAAACAGGATCAGTTCGTCCCTGCCCGAATGGAGGTGGGCCATCAGTTGATCCACCACTGCCCTGGATGAAACGGTCGTGTCCACGACTGACTGGATCGCCAGGACCGGAGGGAAGTCGGCCATTTTCCTCTTTTGTCGCAGGGTTCCCAGGTTTTTTTGTACCTGTTCGGCCAGTCGATAGACCTGATAACCCGCGTTGATGGCAAAGGAATTGTATTTGTATGGGTCGTATTCAGGCAGACGGGAAAGCCAGGCCAGCTTTTGTAATCCAGGCAAATGACTTGCGGCTATGATGAGCCTGGAAAAGCGCGCTGCAGGGGTGACTGCCAAGGCAGGTGATATCAATATCATTCCGGCAGGGCGGGGTAGCTGATCGTTCTCCAGAGAATTCAGCGCGTATTCGAGTGCGAGTGCGGCTCCATTGGAGTAGCCAACCAGATAAAGGGGCCTTCCTGGTGAAAGTGATTTCCGCAGGTGCAAGATCGCCAGTCTGACCGCTTTGGCCATGTCTTCCCAGGAGCCACGGGTCAGGCTGGAAGGCGCTGTCCCATGTCCCGGCAGTCGCAAGACCAACACGTGATACCCTTGTCGTCGAAATGTATAGGAGAGAGAGCGAAGGCTATAGGGGGAATCCGACATGCCGTGCAGCATCAGCACGGCGCCTGAAGCTGAAGCGGATTTCAGCTCGACGGAGCGGTTCCAGTCGAATCTATCGACAGGAAAAGCCAAACGGTAGTTTGGTGAATAGCGGCTGATTCGGGAAGCTTTAACCTTCCTCTGAAAAGCATCGAGTTCATTGAAAAGATCGTTTTCCAGTGTCAGGTAGCCCTGAAGATCAGTAATGGAATCTGTGTGAAAGTGGAATTCAGAGGCGGGTTTCCAAGTGTGCCATGGGCGTAGCGATGGTCCTGATAACGCTTTGAAGAGATAAAGGCCCAAGGCAGCCAAGAAAACCCCCAGAGCCAGGCACACACACTTTTCTAATAGGGACTTCACGAGCTTCAAAAAGTCATCTCCGTCTCAATTGGAGGATTAGCAGAACAAACTGGATTCAATTTTCGAACAATGGCAGGCAAACGGCAAGCTCACCAAGATCTCTACTTGCCGTGCTCCGCAGTGAAGGCTCCGATGACAGGTGGTAAATGTCTGGAATTTCGAAATCCGATGCAAACTATTCCTCAAAAATGGAAGGAATTTCCTATGTCTGTGGCCAATACAAGCGTTCTATCTACGGCTTCTGTATCTGGGGCTTCAATCCCGTGGCCGAAACCAAGCAGGTCTTGTTCATACGATGAAAGAACATAAATGAAACTGTTTTCATTGCCCAATATTTCCCTAATTAAAACAAAGGGGATTCTAATAACGTAATCATTTTTTTATCGACTGGGACGCACTAATATGGTGCATACTGCCAATCCATCCAAATATACTACAAAAACCTCCATCCCATAGTCATAGGGTAAATAGGTGAAAAATCAGTCCGTCGATAGAATGTTTGCTGTCTGTAACAACGGGTTG
>JALVSV010000215.1 GCA_027024125.1 Methylothermaceae bacterium
CGACGAGTCGGTTGCCGGGCTGAACCCCAATGCACCGGTAAAGTACCGTGGGGTCAATGTAGGCCGGGTGGATCGCATCGAGCTCGATCCTGAAAATCCCACCCGCGTGCGAGTGCTCATGGATATCGCCTCAGGAACACCGATCCGGACGGATACCTATGCCATACTCCGACTACAAGGGCTGACCGGAATTGCCTTCGTCGAGCTGGAAGGCGGAGAGGCGGGAGAGTCCCTGCCAAGTCCGATGCCTGACGGCAGCATTCCAGTCATTGTGTCAAAGGCTTCTCCATACAACCATCTTGAAGAGTCCCTGGGCAAAGCGGCACTGACCATTTCTGAAGTGGGGGAACGCCTGGCCAGAGTCCTTGACCAGAAAATGATCGAGTCATTACATCGTACCCTGCACAATCTTGAACAGGTCACAGCCATGCTGAACCGTGACAGGAAGCGTTTCGATGTGATTTTGGCCAATGGGGAGCGGTTCTCCACTGATCTGGTTCAAGCCGGAGAATCCCTGCCTTTGCTGGTGAAAAAAGCCAATCGTCTGATTGGAGATTACGACCGCCTGAGCCAAGAGATTTCAACTGCGGCTGCAGCGGTTATTCGTCTGGGAAACAGTCTCGAACAGACGACCGGTGACGCAGGTCGGGATTTGCATGCCATGGTCAGGGTGCTGGAGACGGAAATCAGATCTCTGTCGGGAGAGGTGGCTGATACTGCCCGGGAAATCCGTGCTCTGGCACGCAGGCTCAACGACAACCCCAATGTCTTGATCTATGGTAATCCCCAACCATCTCCCGGCCCTGGAGAGTGACAATGATGATTTCGATGCCTTGTTTGCCGCACAGAATGATACTCGTCATCGTGGGTATTGCGTTGCTCAGTACTGCTTGTTCGCCTTTGCCCTCGTTGCCTGCTCAACCACAGGCCATGACCTTGCTGACCATCGACGTTCCTGCTCTCTTGCCTGTTCAAATGCCATCAAAAGAATCAGTGCTGCAGTTCAATCATGTGGAGGCAGTTGCGGCGCTACGCAATACGCATATGCTTTATCGAAGGCGTGGACCCGTGATGAACCGCTATGCCTATCATCGATGGCTGGTCATGCCTGCCGAGCTGATCGACCAGGCTTTCATGCAATCTTTGGCGCCCCAGCTTCCCTATACCACCGTGGTGCGGCCTGAGCAGGGGCTGGTGGCCGACTATGCCCTCTCACTCGTACTGCTGAAGTTGGAGCAGGAATTCGTGTCCGGCGATCGGAGTTTGGAGCATCTTGAGATGCAAGCCCAGTTGATGGATTTGGACCGTCATCGCGTGATCGCCTCTCATCTTTTCAGCTATCGCGAAGTCGCTCCCAAGGCAACTGCAGTGGGTGGTGCCATGGCTGCCGGGATAGCTCTTGGGCACTTATTCAATGATTTGCAAATCTGGTTAAGCGAGGTCGATCATTGATAAACACCGATTTGTCAGAGGGCAGCCATTCGAGGAGATGCTGGGATACCCTCTGTTCATGATGGAAGTTTTCTGGGACAAGTGATCTTCCACTTTTGGAATGATCGATACCGATCAAAGGACGGGTCGGGAAAGAATTCCAACAGGACGGTAAAATCGAGAATATCAAAACAATGGACCTGAAGTGGTGGATAATGGGGCTTTAGTAAATAATGGATTCCATTCTCGAGGATGCCGGTATCACTTTTTCAACAAGGGAGCGAAAA
>JALVSV010000216.1 GCA_027024125.1 Methylothermaceae bacterium
GTGTTATAGCCATCCATGGCTGAATTTCCTATGGGTCGTTCACTCGATATCGACAGATCCCTGATTGGCCTTGGTGCTACCCAGCCCAGTGCTGATGGCCAGGTTGGCCGCGTTCTGTACCGTCGATTTGTTGGTGATCGTGGAATTCTTCACAGTCGAACCCTTGATCTTGACACTGCCCTGATTGGCTTCGGCTTTTCCCAAGCCAGTACTGATGGCCAGGTTGGCTGCGTTCTTCACCGTTGATTTGTTGGTGATGGTGGATCCTTCGATCTTCGACCCAGCCGCCATGGCCCCTGCAGTCATGCCCATACCCAGTGCCAAAGCCAAAACTGTCATTGATGTTTTCATTGTTCGTTACCTCTTGAAAAATTAATCTAGAAAGCCAGTGTCAATGTAATTATCAACACTCAACCACTGTACACGGACATGCGAAGAAAAATTTGCCACATACCGCATAAAAATATATAGCACCTAAATTCTGCAGAAGCACTATGAGCAGCTATTTTTCACTGATTCCCGAACTTAGCTTAATCATACCTTCTCTTACTCAGGGAAAATTTGCCCCATGCATTTGCATTCTGGGTTGTCTGATCTCGATTTTCGTACGAACGTTTTGGTCTGTCCTGATTTAGGTAAAACCGTTCCTTTGCCTATCGTTGCAGACACAAAGATCATCTTGTTTTCAAGCCTCTGACTCAGAAGGGTACCTGTGAAAAAATCTACTGTCAGCCCGGATGATCAGCTGGCAGAGCTTTGGCAATCGGGCGCAGCCAATTGCTTCACGAATGCCACCACACCTTTGCTGGTGTCGGTGTCCCCGGACCGGAACCATCCCTGAAGAATCCCTTTGGTTTGTACACAAAGGGAAGGATCGGATGTTAGGTGCGAGTGATACCCGTCACACCGTGTCGTCAACCGGAATCCACTCCCAACCCAGGACCACGTCATCTAAACACGTAAACGACTGATTGAAGGGGCGGGTCGTCTGAATAGATGACGGAGCCCTGACTCCCAACCGATAAACTCGCCTCAAAATACCATCCACCCATAGCGGTACTATTCTTGATACTACAGCTCCCCCCTACAGACCCATCACAATCAGAAACACCATATCCATCAGCTGATAAGTGGCAAAGGACCCTCGGTCATGATCCACGTGCTGATGGAATAAATCGCCAAAAAACCAATTGGTCCAGGAACCGGATCACCGGTATCAGTCCCGCCTGGCTGCTCAGGTGCTTGCCACCTTGCAGATACCGGACTTTCAGCGATTTGGAACATGCGGAAGGGGCTTTTTGTGTGGTACGCTTGCTCATGGAAAAGGAGACTCCTGAAAAATTGATTGTTTCAATATATAACTCATTGAGAAGTTTACCTTTTCCACCCCCCTGACAAACTTCCTCTGCAAGATGTAGGACATAAAAAGTATTCCCTTTTCCGGTTGATCCATTACCACCTTACAAACCTAGAGAGTCTTGGAAGGCCGACCAAAATTCTGGGATAAAAAAGTGAAGTGGGTCCGTCTAAAGTTATAATGAAGCAGCAACGGAGTCCGGCTATGAACCGCGCAAGCCCGAATTTGAATTCTTTTTCCCTGGTTTTTGTTCTGATGATTCTGATCACAGGCTGTGCTTCCTCTCCGGTCGGCCAAGACACGGCCATACAACCGGATCAGGTCGACAAGCTCTATGTAGTGGATTGCCTGCTACCTGCCCAGGTACGCAAGCTGGGTCAACACTTTACATACCTGGCGGCCAGAAGGCCCATAAGGACTACAGCCATCGACTGCGAAATCCGGGGGGGTGAGTATGTCGCTTACGACCGAAGCAACTATGCCACGGCGCTCAAGGTATGGCTTCCCAAGGCCAAAGAGGGTGATCCGAAAGCTCAAACCTATGTCGGAGAAATCTTCGAGAAGGGTCACGGTATTCCTCCGGACTATGAAGCCGCAGCCCAATGGTATCGCAAGGCAGCCGATCAGGGTTATGCCCCTGCGATGATCAACCTGGGCTTTCTCTATGAAAAAGGCCTCGGCGTTCCCCGGGAACCGGTGACGGCCCTCAACTGGTACCGGAGAGCGTCCGGGCTGGATAAAACGGACATCGCTTTCGCCGCATCGGTAGCCGTATACAACAGCAAGATGGACGCTCTACGACAGGAAGCCGCACATTACCGCCAGGAAGCTGCTGATCTTAGGTCACAACTGGCCGCTCTGAAAAGAGAACAACGGGAAACCGCCAGTTTTCTGAAGAAATACCGGGCTCAGGTCGAAGCAAGCAGGCGCGAAATACGCCGGCTCAGGAAACTATTAACTGAGCGCCCGTCAGACGCCGGCTCAAGCCAGAATCCGGAACTGCAACGAAAACTGGAACAGCAGTTGGCCAAATTAAAGGAAAAACAGCAGATGGTCTCCCTGCTGGAAAAGGAACTGAGGGTGCAAGGCCAGAAACTGGCTTCCCTGGAGCAAGACAGTTCACATGCACTTCAAGAAAAAGAATTGCAAATCCAGAAACTGGAGACCGAACTGGCCCAGCGCAATCAAGCCCTGTTGGTATTGCGTCAACAGCTCTCTGACAGCCAGGAAAGGCTTAAATCCCTCCGGCACCAGATAGCAGGAGACAATCAAACACTCCAAAGCCAGGTAAACCGGCTGCATGAACTGGAGCAAGTCCTTGCCGAAAAGGAACGCACCGGAACCGCCTCACGCGAAGAGCTGGACCGGCTGAAAACCCAGTTACAACAGAAACAGGAGGCCATCCAAAGGCAACGGGCCGCCCTGGCCGAGAATGAAGTGGCATTGAAGGCGCTCATCGCCAAGAACCAAACCCTTGCCAAAACCCTGGCGGAACGGGAGCTTCAAGTGAAATCCTTGCAGGAGAGCCTGGAGGGAACCGAACAAATAGTGGAGGTCCAGGAAAATCGGCTCAAAAGCCTGGAATCGGAACTTGCCAGGCGTAATCAGTCCCTGCTACACCTGAACGAGCAACTGGCCGCGGCGAATCAGGCACTCCAGTCCCAGCAAAAGGCGCTTCAATCCCTTGAACGTGAACTGGCTCAAAAAAAGGCCGCAGGCTCTGGCAGCCAAACGGAAATGGCACTTATCTCTTCCCAGCTCAAAGCCAAAGAATCTGAAATCCAACACCAACAGGAAACCATCCGCAAACTTGAAGCCAAACTGAACCAACTTCAGCAACAGATGCCGGAAAAAAAACCGGAAGCAGGTTTGGTGGCCAGAACCCAGACACCCAAGTCAGGGGATCTGTGGATCGAAATTATCGATCCGCCACTACGGCCTCAACGGGGTGAATTGATGGTGGTGACCAGGGGACTGGTCGAAGCCCGGACCATCGTCGGGAAAATCCATGCTTCAGATCCCTTGCTTGCCTTCATCGTCAACGACCAGGACTTTATTCCCGACATCGAAGGCAACTTCAAAGTGAAGGTGGCCTTGAAAGGCCAAAAAACGCCGGTACGTATGACGGCAATCGACAAGCAAAGCCGGCGAACCGAACTGGAGTTCATGATCCTGCGGGAACAAGCCGAAGGTGGTTCAGTCATGGTGGACGTGGGAGATCAACCAACCACTCCCGATCTAAGCAGAATTCTATCAAGGAAAATCTTTGGTCAATATCACGCATTGATCATCGGCAACAACGCTTATCGATATCTTCCCACTCTGGATACGCCCATCAATGATGCTCAAGGACTGGCGAACATCCTACGCGAACGTTATGGCTTTAAAACAAAGGTACTGACCAATGCGACCCGCTACGACATCCTCAAGGCGCTCAACGAATACCGAAAGAAGCTGACCGAGCATGACAATTTCCTCATCTATTACGCAGGGCATGGCACCATGGAAGAAGTCACCCGCCGGGGATTCTGGCTTCCGGTGGATGCGGAACTGGAAAACACCGCCAACTGGATCTCGAATCAGGACATCACCGATCTTTTGCGCATCATGGCCGCTGCGCATGTGATGGTGATCGCTGATTCTTGTTATTCGGGAGCACTGACCCGCAGTTCAGTTGCCCGCCTGGAAACAGGAATGACCCCGGAAAAAAAGGCCGAATGGATAAAGTTGATGCTCAAGGCCCGTTCTCGAATGGCCCTGACTTCAGGTGGTCTCAACCCCGTCCTGGACGGCGGAGCGCAGGGACATTCAGTATTCGCGAACGCCTTGATCAAGGCACTGGGAAAGAACCGCGGAATCCTGGAGTCCTTCCGGCTTTATACCGAAGTGTCCGCCCTGGTTGCCCACGCAGCCAGGGAACAGGACTTCCACCAGGTTCCTGAATTTGCTCCCATACGCCATGGGGGTCATGAAGCCGGCGAATTCTTCTTCGTACCCAATGCTAAAGGCGATATGCAGGCTGGGATTTAGCCGTTACATACATAGGCTCAGTCACTCGGTCCAAACCCCAATCAGAGAAATACAGTTCCCTGTCCCCCGCCACAAGGCGGGGGATTTGTCAGTCATTAAAACTGAATCCGTCCACCAAAAGTAATTCGATGACTGGCCACACGGTCGTACCCCACGAGTGCCTCATACCCTACGAAGGCCGAAATTCCATGGGCCAGAGTGGCTGTCAGATTCCCCCCCAAGAGGGCATAATCCCTGTCTGGATTGGGAACATAGATGGAAAATTGCTGCGCTGCCGGATCCCCCACGAAACTCGCCTTGATGGAGCGACTGGGATCACGGAATTCATGATGCCACTCTCCACGCACCTGTGGTACCAGGACACCCCACGGTAAACTGAGGGAATAGGAAGCCTGGCCGCCAACGATACTTTTCATCGATTCGATGTCCTGATCGTCGAAGCGTAAGGCCCAACCAAAGCCACCATTTTCCTTATAGTCGTCTATGTTCAGCTTCAGGTAGCTGAAACGGGCGTAAGGGGTGAAAGAAAGGGCGCGCCAGTGAAGATCGTACCCGGTACTCAAGGTGACGCCCCATTGCTGACCGTTTGTGTCACCCCTGGCTTTGGTGTTGACAAAATCCTGTTTGTCCGGATCGCTGGAGGTGGTCAAGGCATAGCTGATCTTGCGGGTCGTGTCGAAATTCAGATGCCCATAGGTCGCCAAAAGATCGATATAGAGGTTTTCGATCGGGTAGTAGGAACCATAAATGGAACCGATATAAGAATCATTTTCAGATTTCCCGCCATTATTCTTGAAATCGTTATCGGAATTGATATAGGTGAAGGCCGCGCCCAAGACAAGAGATTCGAGAACCTGGTAATCCGCGCCCGCGGTAAAACTCCAGTTGTCGAAATTGAAACCCTTGATATCCCGGGTGGAATCCACTTCACCCAGATGATAGCTACCATTGAGCCAGATCCCAAGCTTTCCGAATGCGTCACTGCCGGCATTCCCTCCCCGCAGGGGCTGGCCATCCTTATACAACTGGATACCAGCGAAGCGGATGGTGTCAAGACCGGCGTGAAGCGTCTGCAATCGCCCGAGAATCGAGGTATTGACGACACTTATGT